>CAVEBK010000004.1:954-16582 GCA_963613915.1 uncultured Collinsella sp. | reverse complement strand
ATTTTATAAGTTTGCCGTAAAACCAGTTTTCGTCTGATTCAGTATTTTCGGTTGTTTCCTGAGCAAAAATCAGGTTCGGGGTAAAGGCAGAAACTGCCATACAAAAAAGACAAGCGAAACCAAGACGCTTAAAAGACATATTAACTCCAATCAACACGAAACTTTTTTATTTATCAAGTTTGTTAAAATGTGTGTTTCCATGACAATGTAATGGAAGTAGAAGGAATCCACAAACTGTTTTTAATAGCTTCCAGATCCGGAGCAACACCGAGACGAATATTTACAAATGGAGAAGACATTTCAAAACCAAATTCCGGCTGAAATATAAGACCATTTACAGTTGTATCGTCGTTTTTCTTATTTTCGTCGTAACTCCAATGCATTAAAGCATCGACATACATAGCACTGCCAAAGTATTTCCCTACATAAACAGCTGAATTGTCAAAAAAGTTACTGAAAGAAAGGTTTGTTACAGTTGAATTCTTCTCAAAACTTTTCTTTACTGCATTCTGCAGGATATTTGTTCTGATTGAAAATATATCAAAATTCAATAACTCACGCAATGAATTCTCTAATGAGCGCATTACTGTCGCCTGAACAAGATAGTCGCCGCCAGCCATTGCAAGCGAAGCTACATTTTCAGAATTGCCGGAAATTACCTGTCCCAGAAGTTCCATAATTTCTGTTTCTGACTTTGCAGGGCTTGCCGTAAAACGCGGATTAAACTTGCTCAAAGCCTGTCTTGTTGCAGAAAGTGTAATTGTAACCTGATTATTGTCTTCGTCGCGTTCGCGGGTTTCTGCACGGACTGTAATTCTCGGGTCAAAAAGTTCCTTTGTTTCGTTAAAAAAGACTTTTCCTTCCTTCATATAGAAGCTGCGGTTTAACCATACAATTTCTCCACCGCGAAGAGCAATTTCGCCTTTTGCAGAAAAATCTCCTGTTCCGGTGTTAATCTGAAGTTTTAATGAATTATCCGGTTCAATAACTCCGCGCAAAACAGGGTTAACCAGAATCTGAACCTTGTTTTTTACCTGAAGTTCAAGATCAACAATGTAATCCATGCTTGAATAAACAGGTTCCTGGCTTTTTTGAATTGAATCCGCACTTATCTGAATGTCTCCCCTTTCTCCAAAAATTTTTCCGGAAAAAGTAACATCGTCCATAGTTACGTGAATTAAAAAATCCTTAAAAGCTCCGTAGCCTTTGTAGCGCACAAGAGGCATGGTCATATCCACATAGATAAACTGACCTTCGTCGCTGTTTATCGGACAGTCAAGGTAGTTGATTTTCCAGCGGTCAAATTCAATATCAAGCCCGACGTTAACTGAATTTTTTTCAACAGTAAAAGGAGTCTGCTTTACGATTAAATGCCCCTGCCCTGCCATTGCAACAACTTTATCAGCCTTAAACACCTTGTCCGATACAAGCGGAATATGAACTTCAGGCTTTAAAATATTAACGACGCCTGTATATTCAGGGTCTGTCGTAAGCCCCGTAATTCTTACAGCCCCGGCTAAAGTTCCGCCGGTAAAATTAACATAAGGAATTGTATACGCCTGACAGAATTTTTTCATATCGGCACTCAGATTCTTTATGCTTAAATCAAGCTGATTATGAAAAATTGAACCTGTTAAATCAAATTTCAGCGGAAGCTCACCTCCGGCACTAACACTTATAAACTGTCCTGCGGTTATGCTGCCTGTAAAATCACGGCCATTGCCGGAAGTAAAGTCGATTCTGTCTGCAGTTTTTGTAAATATAAGGTTGAGCGACTGTGGCGTCGGGAAAAAAGTTCCCGTCATATTGTCAGAAGAAATGCTTGCAATAAAATTAGATGCAGGATTTTTGCCCGGAGTAAGACTGTGAATATCTGCCTTTAGCGGAATATTAAAATCCAGGTCGAGGGCACCGCCTTTTAACAGGGCAGAAAGTTCACCGGAAAATTCTTTTGGATTAAACGAAGCCTTAAAATCAGAAACCTCCATTTTTGACCATTTTGCTTCTCCTGCAGAAACAGAAAGCCCCGTATCATCATAAACGACAAAGCCGTCAAAAGTGCATGGATAGCCCGCAAGGTTTACGGAAGAACGGCTTAAATTGAGCGAGAAAAACGGATTTAACGGAGTTCCGGAAACAGAAAAATCGGCATTGAGTGTATTTTCTGAATTCTGGTCGCTCATAAGCCGCGCAGACGGAAAGGCAGAAATTGAGCCCTGGGCGTCTAAATAAAAATCGTTTTTAATGTTTTCAAGAGTTAAAGCCTTGTGTTCCAGGTTTCTGAGTTCAGTATTAAGACGGATTTTTTCAGTTCCAAGAATGCTGTCAGCCGACAATTCCATTCTAAGGGAATCCAGAATTCCGTCATTAAAACTCCAGACAAGATTCATCTTACCGTCGAGGGCCGAAGCGGTATCAGAATAAGCAAGTTTTGACATTACAAAACCGTATTTATTTGCAGAACCAGTAAAGGCAAAATGCGGATGCAGGCGAAGAGAGCCATAAGGCTCGTCAATGTCAAAATTATGAATTTCAAAATTGATTCCGTCAGCATTGTTCCACGAAAAATTAGTATTAACGGAAGTTGAAAGAACTGTTTTTCCAATAGAAACAGGAAGCGAAGCAAATTCAACTGAACCGGAAACTTCTTTTCCGAGCGAAACCGTCGTATTAAAATTGTAATCGCCTGCAATATTTATAAAATCTTTACTGACAGAACCTCTTAAACTGTAAGGCATGGAATTTACAGTAAAATCCGTATAAAAATTAAAATCTGTAAGACTTTCAGAAAAATCAATTCCTGCAGAAGCGTGAGCAGAATTTGACCCGTACTGCAAATCCAGAGAAGACAGGCTTACAGTCTGCGAAGAACCGTCGAGCGCAAAAGTTAAAAGTTCGCGGTCTTTTTTTGTATTAGCCAGAAGAAAATAAGGAGAATTAAAGGAAAAACTCTTAAAATCCGTCGTTAAGTAAACTTCATCAGAAAAAATGTATGAACTTACAGAATCAGCAGCTTTTTTTAACCTAGCACTTTTTTGTTCAGGAAGAAAAAACGCAGCTGCATTCAACACACTGTCCAGAAACATATCGCTTACAGAAACGGAAGCCTGCAAAACTTTGGAAGAATCATTCATAAAACTTCCATCAATCATTACATGCGCACTTTTTTCGTATTCTGCGTGAGAGTAATCGTCTGCTTCAAAAGTAAAATCAACCGAGCGCGAAGAAGGCAAAACCGTAAGTTCAAGGGCAGTAAAACTTTTGTCGTCTAAAAAGAACTGAGGAGCAAATCCCATAAAACCGTTTTTGTATGGTTCAACAAAAAGTTCAGTCTGCATAACTCCGCCGTTAGCTAAAACAAAATGCTCCAGGGTAAAAACAAAGGAAGGCTGCCTTGTCTTTAGATTAAATTCTCCGTTTAAATCAAAACCTAACTTTTCTCCTTCAGCACGAAGTTCCTTTACATTAATATTTTTGTCTTTACAAAAAGCATCATAAGACAGAACAAGCGGACTTCCTATAATGTTTTTTGTAAGAAAGCACTGCCCGTTAACATAAAGATTAAGAGAGTCAACAAGAGATGCAGCAGAAGCAAATGAAGTATCTGCCTTTAAGGTTCCGGAAAGTTTTGTTCCTTCAAATTTTTTATAAAGAGTTTTTCCGGTTTTTATTTTTACAAGTTTTAATGGCTCAAAGTTCTGCCCGGTTGTATTAAGGGACAGAGTCTGTCTGTCAAAATCAGCTTCTGCAAGGAGAGAAAATGGCAGAAGGTTTCGCATTGTTCTTAAGGCAAGTTTTGAATTTGAATAATTCAGCAGAAGTTCAATTTTTGAAACCGAATAATCGGCACGGCTGGCTTCAGAAAGTTTTAGCAGAAATGAACTTCCTTCAAAATCAGGGAAAAAATTGCCCGAAAGTTCAAAAAAACAGCCGATCAGGCTTCTGGAATTTTGAGATTTTAATAATTCAGTTTTAAATTCAATTCTCCCCGAAGTTTTTATCTGCAGACCATTTTGTACGGTCGGAGTTTTTTCAAAGAGAATATTTTTAATAAAAGCAAGAACGTCGTTTTTTTCGTCGCTGTAATGAATGCTGATATTTTTTAACTGAACATTAAACGGAATATCAAAAGTCCGCCCGGAAAGAGTAAACTTTTTGGAACCTTTTTTCTGTTCACCGTTTTGACTGCCTGAAATCTGCTTTAAATTTTCAACAAAATCGTTATCTTTTACCGCATCATATTCAATTTTAACTCCGTCTAAAAGCAAAAGATGAATTGCATTGAGCGGCTTTTTAGAAAAAAAGTCAGAAATTTTATAAGAAAAAGTTGCCCGATTGATTTTTACAAGCTGTTTTTTCGTTAAGGAATCGCGCAGATTAACGTTTTTCAGTTTTATTCCAGAAAGAACGGAAGGCGAAAGTTCTTCGTAAGAAATTTCGATTCCCAGTTTTTCGTCGGTCAGCTTTGCAAGATTAGAAATTTCAAGCGTCATAAAAGCATTGATTTTCTGGTAAAGCGGAAAAACCGATGCAATTACTCCGATCACGAGCAAGAGAAAAATAATACTGCCAATGCTTGTTTTTAGGATTTTTGACTTCATCTTGAACAGCCAGCGCTAAAACGGCACAATAACTTTAGCCTATTACTTTACTTTATTTTTACATTTTTTAGTAGTAGAGCGTCTGTAAAACAGAATTCAAAAAAAATTGCCAGAACGAGAGTCAAAATGATTTTAAAAAACTTTGTAGTATTTGAAGGAATCGACGGGGCAGGAACTTCAACCCAGATAAATCTCTTAAAAGAACATCCTCAATCCGACCGTTTCTTTTTTACAGCCGAACCAACTGCTTCTCCAACCGGCAGATTTTTGCGTTCAATGCTCAAAGGTTCTGTTGTTTTAGATCCAAGAACGAGCGCATATCTTTTTGCCGCAGACAGGGCAGAACATTTGTGGGGAAAAAGTTCTGCAGACTGCGGAATTGAATCCATCTGCAACAGTGGAAAAATTGCAGTAAGCGACCGCTATCTTTTTTCGAGCCTTACATATCAGAGCGTAACCTGTGGCAAGGAATTGCCGGAACTTTTAAATTCAACTTTCCCGCTTCCTCAGCTTCTTTTCTTTTTTAAGATTGACCCGAAAGTCAGCCTTGCAAGAGTTGACTCCCGTGGAGAAAGAGAAATTTACGAAAAAATTGATTTCTTAAATTCAACAGAAGAACGTTACGAAAAATTAATGGACGAATTTGATTCAAAAAACACAGGAATGAAGATTATCCGCCTTAATGCAGAAAAATCAAAAGAAGAAGTAAAAAACGACATCTGGCAGGAACTTCAAAAACTTCTGTAAAACCGCAGTTTTTATGCCGATAACTAAAGCGTGAACAGATTTTTTCTGACCCTTGCAGTTTTAGCCTTATTTAATATTTTCTCACCGCAAAAAGCAAATTCCTACGTTGTAAAATACAAGGAAGATTACTATAAATTATTCCACGTACACTACCAGCAGGCCCCTGACGACGTAATGGAAAACATCTACTGGCTTGAACAGGCAGTAAAAGCAGATTTTTGTAACCCTCTCTACGCCAGCGTAAAAATAAACACAAAAGAAGACTGGGAAAAATACCGCTACCTTTTTATGATGCATTTAAACCTTAAACTCATAGAACAGCATTTAAGGCTTGGCAGAGTTTATGACCACAAAGAAGCAAAATTCTTTGAAGAACCTTTTAAAGACATCTATATAGAAAATTTACAGAAAACCCTCAGCTGCTACCAGGCAGGCCTTTACTACTGGCAGGAAGCAAAACTCTGGGCAGAAAAAGCAAATGTCGGCCGTTTTAAGTTTTTAACGCTCACCGATGCCCAGAACTGGGAAGACGAAAAAGGGCGGATTTCTACAGGCTCACTCAATTACGAAAAAATCCTGAACCGCGAAATTACAAGGGTGCAGAAAGTAATAAGCGACTACCAGAATATGGATGACACATCTGTCTACTAAGTTGATTTTTTGTATTCGGGGCTTCCGGCACGAAAACGTGCCGTCGTGTCTTTCGGGATTCCGGCTTTCACCTTCAATGCTTCGCATCACGCTTTGCGTGTCCCTGCAGCCACTAAGCCTTTTACCTGAACTTTTATTTGCCCTTTCAACTTTCTTCTTTAAATCAAAACTGCATTTCGCTAGAATGTTTTTATCATGCAGTTTGAAGAAAAAGACATTGTTTACCCTCCGGTGCATCCTGGCACTGACAGAACTTTTATCCGCTTTTACAGTGGAAACCCTGATTTAAATTCAATTTATTATTCTGAACGCGAAAATCAGCCGCAGAGAATTTTTGTTACAGACACAAGCGTTGCGGCTCTTGAAGATTTAAAACCATTTATAACGCTTTTCCGCGACAAAAATTATGCGCTTCCGCAGATTAAGGCAGGTTTTACCGGCTATCGCGGTAAAGATGTTCTTTTAATTTTAGGAAGCGGAGAGACTTACAAAACAATCGAAAGCGTACTTTCAATCTGCAGGGTTGCAATTGAATCAAATGCACAACGGTCGGCTGTTTTTGTCGGAATCGGAGGCGGCGTAATTACAGACATGACAGCCTTTGCAGCTTCAATCTTTAAGCGCGGTGCTGCCTGCGAACTGATTCCAACGACACTTCTTTCAATGGTAGATGCTGCAATCGGCGGCAAAACCGGCTGCGACTTTGACACCTACAAAAATATGATTGGTTCATTCTTTCCGGCACAGAAGATTCATATTATTCCGTCTTTTATCCGCACTCTTCCACAAAACGAATTTCGCAGCGGACTGGCAGAAGCAGTAAAAACAGCAATGCTTTATTCAAAAGAACTTTTTAATAAACTTGCAGAAAAACCGGAAATTTTAACAGACCGCGAAGATCCGCTCCTGGAAGAAATGATAAAAATCTGCGTAAATGCAAAGGCAAAGGTAGTTGAACAGGATTTAACGGAAAAGAATATCCGCATGCAGCTTAATCTTGGCCACACTTTCGGCCACGCACTCGAAAGCCGTGCAGGTCTTGGAGTTGTAACCCACGGAGACGCAGTTGCCTGGGGAATGGTTCGCGCTGCAGAACTTTCTAAAAAACTTGGATTGTGTTCAAGCGAATATGTTTCTACCGTAAAAAAAGTGCTCGGCTCTTTTGGCTGGGAAACACAGGCACAGCACCCGGCACTAAACGGAAAATACACAAGTGCAGAAGAAGCAGCACAGTCTCTTTTTGACGCAATGAAAAAAGACAAAAAAAATGCTTCTTCAAGAGTAAGGTTTGTATTACAGGAAGACATTGGCGAAACTGTAATTACAGAAGTTGACGAAAAAAACGTTCTTTCTGTTTTAGTTTAGACTTCCCTCTAAAACTTTCCCGTACAAACATACATAACCAGAGGAAAAAATGGATATTTCAAAATATTTTGACTGGGCAGCAACTTCTCCTGCAGATGCCAGGATTCTTTCGCAGGCACTGACGGAGTCTCTCGAAGCCTTTGCAAATCCGTCGGCAGTTCACTCTCAGGGGCAAAAGGCAAGAACAGCTTTCGAAAATGCACGGAAACAGGCTGCCAGTGTTCTTGGAGTAAAAGCAGAAGAAGTTTTTTTTACAAGTGGCGGAACAGAAAGCGACCATATTCCTCTTCTTTCGTTTTTAAATCGCGAAGCAGACAGCAACGGCAGGCGCGGAACAATTATCTTAAGCGCAATTGAACATCCGGCTTTACGCGAACAGTCTGCAAACTTAAAAAAACTCGGCTTTAATGTAATTTACGTAAATCCAGACAAAAACGGATTTATCCACGCAGATTCAATTATCGAAAAACTGACAGGCGACACTCTTTACGTTTCTGTAATGGCTGTAAACAACGAAACTGGCTGCATTCAACCAATTTACGAAATTGCAGATAAGCTCACGCTTGCCACACAGGGAAAAAGACGGCCTCACTTTCATGTAGACTGCGTACAGGCAGCAGGAAAAATTCCTCTTAATTTAAGTTACAGAGGAATCGACAGCGCAGCCTTAAGTGCACATAAAATCTGCGGCCCGCGCGGAATTGGAATCCTGGTCCTAAAAAAAGAAATAAAACCGTTTTTAACCGGCGGCGGACAGGAAAAAAATATCCGCTCAGGAACAGAAAACCTTTTTGGTGCACTTGCCTTTGCAAAATGCCTGGAAAAATACTATGTTCCAGAAACTTTTGAATCCCAGCAGAACGCAACAGTCAGTTTTATAGAAAACTTAAAAACACTTGCCAACTGTTCAATCGTACCGGAACTTAGAAGCGACACGCAGAAAGACATTCAGAAGAATTTCAGTCCTTATGTTCTGCAGGCAGCTTTTAAAGGAATTCCAGGGAACGTAATGGTAAGGGCTTTAGACGCAAAAGGATTCTGTATTTCGACCGGAAGTGCCTGCTCTGCAAAAAAACAAAGCCGCCCTATTCTGGCGGCAATGAATGCAAGCCGTGACATTCAGGACACGGCAGTTCGTTTTAGTTTTGGACCGCTGACAACGGCGGAACAGATGGATTCACTTTTTAATGCAATAAAAGAAGTCTGTGCTGACTTCTGCTAAAAAAAATACCGGCTCACTCAAGCCGGTATTTTTTTACTATTCTGCGTCAGAAGATTCTTCAGCAGACGCTTTCTTTGATTTTATGTGAATGATTTTTCCAGTTCGTTTGATTCCGTCTGGAAGGCGTTTGTCGTCGTCATCCTTTTTTCTGTAAACTCTTTTTTCTGATTTTGGTCCGTACTTTTCTGCCTTCATTGCTTTTTTTTCTGCACGAGCCTTTTTGCGGTTTTTCTGTTCTTTGTCAATGAATCTTAAAGCTGAATCAAGCCCACCGAGCACTTTCTGCATGTCTTCCTGGAAAATAGAAATCTGCAGGCGGTCAAAATCAGAACCGTCACCTTTTTTGCTTTCAACAATCTGCAAAAAGATGTCTCCGCTTCGGTTCTCCTTTACATTAAAAAAATATGAACGATTTTCTAAAACAACTTCTGTAGTATAAAGTTCCCCGCGGATACCCATGACTGTCCTTCCTTAAAAATGTAGTGTCTTGTAAATATAGTTTTTTTTATCCAATAAATCAACTGACTTTCTGCGTGATTACGTTTTTTTAATAAGCACAAACAGCAAAGTCTTGAATAAACTGACGAATGTCGAGTTTGTTTTATGAAAAATCCTAAAATAGCCGTAGCCGGGGTTCTCTTCCAAAACGCACCTTGCGCTAATATTTAAATGTCCGCCGCTGGAGCGGGCTTGGGCCGAGTTTTCTGCAAATTTCCCTGTGAGCCTTTGTCGGATAGCCTTTGTGTTTTGCGTAACCGTATTCAGGATATTGTCTGTCGTATTCAAGCATTAACCTGTCGCGTGCAACCTTTGCAAGTATTGAAGCTGCCATAACTTCTGGATATTTTCCGTCTGCCTTAACTTCGCACCTTACATTGCATGGAATTTCCGGGCACTTAGTTCCGTCAACAACAGCATTTAAAATCAGATTCAGGTTGTCTGGAAGTTCCAGTTCTTTATCCTGATCCTTTAACCATTGCGGAAGTTTTTTTAGCATTTCTAAATAAGCGTTTTTCATTGCAAGCATGCTTGCTTCAAGAATGTTTATTCTGTCGATTGTTTCGTGATCAACAAAAGAAACCGCCCAGCAGGCCTTTTCTTTTATTACCGATTCTGCAAGTTCACGTTTTTTTTCAGAAAGTTTTTTTGAATCATTCAAAAGCTCAAAAGGAAAATCTTCCGGCAGAATAACCGCCCCTGCACTGACAGGACCTGCAAGAGGACCGCGCCCTGCTTCATCTAAACCACAAATTAAAGTCATATTACGCCGCTAAAAATCAGTTGAATTATTGTTTTCATCTTCGAGAATCATTGTATCCTTATCTGACCAGACAGGAAGAACTCCGCGCACTTTTCTGTCAAATTCGCCTGAATAGGAATTTCCGGTCAAACGTGCATTTGTACCGCAAAGTTCTGCAATTCTTCCTAAATGTGCACTAACCTTGCAGACAGAATTCCTTAATTCAAACTGACCGCCATTTACAGAAAAATCAACACAGGTCGGAGCAACGCTCGCAAACCGGCAGTTTTTTGCAAAAACTTTTGAATCTGCGGCACTTACAGCGCAAACGTAAGAATCTGCCTGAACGGTAAGTCCGGAATTTTTAAATTCAATTACGGAATTCCTGCAGTCAAAGCCGATTCCATTTTCACCGAAAATTCCTACAATTTCGCAGCCGTCAAAACTCAGGGTTGAATTTTCAGCAGTAAAGAATTTTGAGTTTTCCAGAATTTCGCTTCCGCGGTTTTTCTTAAACACAAGGCCATCTGCTTCAAAACTTGAATTTTTTACAACCAGACCTGCACTGTCCGGCAGAATAAATTCAGCATTTTCCTGCCCCGTAAAAGCACAGTTTGAAGAAATTACAGTTTCGCCTTCGCCAAAAGTAAAACTTCCCTTTACAAAAAATCTCGTAAATTTTCTTGAATTAATTACTTCAATTGCCTGGGCAACAGAAGTAAAAGGATTGTTTGCAGTTCCGTCGGCATTTGCAGCTAAAGGAGCAGAAGAATCAAGATAATAGTTATCTTCGTCAATAATTACGCGGTATTCACAGACAATGCTTGAATTTCCGTTTTTATCACTTGCCCACGCCCTTACCTTGTAAAAAACAGGAGAACCGCTCTGGCTTAAAAGCACAAAAGGCTCGGTATAAGGCTTAAAGTTTCCGGCTTCAACAGAATTAAAAGCGTCAGACTGAACAGAAAGCGCAAAACCCGCTTCTGCATTTTGAATTTTAACAGGCTTACTTACAGCGTAAAAAATATCAGCTCCATCTTCAGCCTTTATTGCAAGTTCAGCCCTGCCACGCAGATAATGGCTTGAATTTTCAGTTACAAAGACAGGAGCAAGAGGAGGCTGCTTGTCTACACAAAATTCAGCACTTTTTGTTCCCTGAAAAACTCCGTCAGCATAAAAGGCAAAAACTGCAGTTCCGCTGATTTCGTCGCCTTCAAAAGTATCAAAGGTTGCAGAAGTAAAAAGTCCGCCGGCTGCCTGAGGAATTCCTGTTACGCCGGTAGAAACGATTTTCATTCTGTAACGCAGATCACCTTCAATATTAAACGTAACAGCTTTTTTTTCTGACACAGACACATTCAAGACAGGTTCAGCAGGAATAACAAACGACTGAACGGGATTTCCCGCTTCGTAAGCAACGCTCTGCCACCTTACAGTGTGTTTAACGCTTCTGTCTAAAGTTAAAGGAATTTTAGAAGCCGACCAGTCATTGTCGTCTAATTGCCAGATAAGTTTTTCGCCGGTAAAGCAGAATTCATTCCAGTTGTTTATTTCAAAAGGAACAGAATAGCGCGAAAGCGTGCCCACCTGCTCACCGTTTACAAAAACAATAAACCGCCATTCATTCTTGCCCCAAAAAACTCTGCACGAAACATACCGCGAAAGGCAGTTTGCAGGATCAAGCAGAAGTTCGCGCCCGTTCTGCACTGCTTTTTCTCCGTCACCAAAGCAGTAAGTAAAACTTTCCGGGATTTTTATTGAATCGTCAAAATCGTAAAAACATAAAGCCTTAAACGGATAATCTTTTATAAAATTAAATTCAGCAGAATCTGTTTCAAAAGGATTTTCTTCCTTTACATTGTAAGAAATTTCAATTTCTTCTTTTGATTCACCTTTTATTACCGCAATCTTTACATCAACCCGCCCCGTAACATCAATTAAAACAGGACCGTCATACGCAAAGCCCGACGCAAGAGGATCAGAGCCCGAAAGCGAATAAAAACATTCTGCTCCGTCGCTGACGTCAATTACAAGCGGCTGCTTATTGCAAAAGTTTCCGGCAACTGGCGAAATAACCCTTTCAGCAAAGCAGAAAAGAGTAAAACCAAAAAATGCAAAAGAAAAAATCAGCTTTTTTAACATTTAAAATCCTTAGTTTTTAAAAAACGGACCAAGAATATCCCTCAATTCAGGATCCTGCTTAAAATAATGTTCTTCAAGTTCTTCAGGCTTTAAGCCTACAAGTTCGTGGCTCATATAATGAATCCAGCGGTCTTCACTTTCGTCGTTAATGTCAAATTTTCTGCACCAGTAGTCAGGTTTAATCGGCAGGGTTTCTTTGTAAGTAACGTTTTTATAATCGTGAACTACAACTTTAATATCATTGCGAGGAACGCCTTTTTCCAGCAGATATTCAACCAAAAAGTTAAGTGTACGGCCGGTGTCGTAAATGTCATCAATAAGCAGGATTTTGTCGCCCGGGCGCAGATATTCAGGAGAATAAGTCCAGCCGTCAATTCTTACAGAATCATGAGCCTTAATATCCGTATAAGAGCGGGCAACAACAGCAGCATACAAAACAGGCTTTTTGCCTTTAAGGGCAAGCTTAAAATATTCACTGATAACGTTAGACATGTAAGCTCCGCCACGAAGCGAAGTATAAATAATATCCGGCACAAAACCGTCGTCTAAAATCTTTTTTCCAAGCTTAATTGCGTCATTTCTTACAACATCATATGGTAAAAATTCTTTCATAAAAAACCTCAAATCAAATAAATAATTAAAGGAGATTTTACTGTTAAAAAAACATTTTTACAACGGAGCGCAATAATTGTCCCGCGTCGCGCTTTCCACGGTTCCGCCTTTCGGCTTCAGTGCTGCGCACCGCGCAGGGCGCGCCGTTACAATCACGGCTAGGTTTTACTCAAAATTCTGCTGTTAAATTCTTCGCGCCCTTCCAGTCTGCTTTATTTCAAAAAACTTAAATTAACTGTATATTTTTCTGGTGATTTGTAAAAAAATAAAGGCATTTATAAAAAGTTCAGTTTTCACTTTTTTTATATTTTTAACCTGCTCTTTTGTTTACGCAAATCCAGGAGAAAAAGCCGGCAGCCAGAATAATTTTAATATTTCTATAATTCCTCAGATTTCTTACACAAACGGCACTCTCCAGGAAATTCTTTATCACTATAAACCTTCAGACAAAAAAATCAGCATTCTTGAATGGGAACGCAAACTTTTTACTTTTGGCGCGCAGGTAAACTCAAATTATAAAAATTTTCATATCGATTTTGGCTTTAACACAGCATTAAAAAACTCTCTTTCCGGGCAGATGCGCGACAGCGATTTTTTAAACGAAAAAGATTATTCAATGAAGACCACGTATTCAGTCGGCAGCAACTACAGCCAGGATTTTTACAATGCAAATTGTTCTATATATTATGATTTTAATATTGCAGGCTTTATAAAGCTTTCTCCGGTTGCAGGAGTTCAATATAAATACGATTCATTTTACAGACCAGAAGCAAAGGGCTGGTACAGCGACAAAAGCCACCACTGGAACGATCCTTCTTCAACAAAATATCCTTACCACGACGAATCAACCGGCAAAACTTACCGACTTGCTCAAATAGATTATTTTCGTCATTCGCTTTTTACCTGGAGCGGGCTGGCATTTTCTGTAAAGGCTGGCAACAAAACAGGTTTTAACCTTTGTGCACTTACTTCTCCGTTTGCATATTTTTATTCAATAGATACGCATTTTGCCCAGGACAGGGCAACCAAAAAGCTTTTTGGCAAACACACAAAAATGGAACAGAATTCAGTTTTCAGCTTCTTAAAAATGAATTTAGAAATGTTCGTCCAGCTTACAGACAAAATAGAACTGAAATTAGGATTTGAAACACTTTTTAACATAAAAACCGACAAAGGAAGTCTTTACACAGACTACTACCTGGACACAAAACAGGACGGCTACATAAAACTGGACCAGAAAACAAGTTCCACAGAACAAAGCCTGACCGCCACAGCCTCCTTAAAAATCAGGCTGAGGTAAAAAAAAGAGGCTGTCTGATAAGTTTAAGACAGCCCCTTTAGCCTTTGGTTTTGTAAAACTATTCTTCTACAACGTCTGCAGATTTATAATCTTCTAAATACTTCCAGCTGCCGTTGAGTGTTGAATTAGCATAAACGTTTGCATAAACAGCACAGTTAGCCTGGCTTACAACAGAACTTGTAGAAGCAGTCGAACTATAGCCAAGTTCACTAGCCGTAAATGAAACACTATCCACTGCAGTTACTGTTCCATTTGCAATTTCTGAAAGTGTAACGGCACCGTTATAAATCTCTACAACGTAACCGCCATTGAAAGAAGTGTAATCTCTCTCAGTTTTAGCGTCGTTCCAAGACCAATCTCCGTCTTCGTAAACATCGATTGTAACTACAACATTGCCGCTAGAATCTTTTGTCGGTGTAAAAGAATTATCGCTATTTAACTCAATCTTTGGATTTTCTTCAGCAGTATAAGCAGTTCCATTATATGTAATAGAAGAATCTGTACCAAAGTTTGAAGCTTCAATATCTACAACATTCTTATATCTTGAAACATAATAAGCAACTTTACCTGTTGCAGTATAGTTGTAGTTAAAACCAGCAATACAGAATACACGAGGAGCAGCCACAGCTCTTGAAGAATTAGATTCCAGGTCCCAGATATAGCCCATGGCACCTTTAGTAGAATCACTGTTCATTGTAATCTGAACAAGTGAGCCTGCATGCTTAAAAGTTGTTGTCTTATAACCACGGCTTGTAACAGAAGAACTGTTTGTATAATTAATGGAATAATTATTGTTGCTGCCAGAAATCATGTCGTTCGGATCGTCATCCTCCTCAGAACAAGCTGTAAAACCAAATGCGAGTGTTGCAATAAGTGCACTACCAAAAAGGACGATTAAGTTGATAAATATCGTGTGGCAAAATTCTGCTTAATTCTCAAATAAAATTGCGTTAACGATTGTACATTCTTCCATTATTTCAGTAAAAAGAATGTCTTTAGCAAAATTATTTTTTCGTGCGTAATTTTTCCAGTGAATTGAAATTTGAGTATTTTCCTTAAGTTCAGCTAAAAGGGGTTCTATTTCATTTTTTGTAAAATGAGTATTTCTATAATCACACGTTTTTTGAAACGCTGCTTTTAAATTATCTCGATTAATTTCATTACTTTTTAACTTTTGAATTATATATACATCATAAAAATCTTTACTTCGACTATTTAAAAGACCACGACTGAAAATCGTCTGCAGTTTTTCTGCAAGAATTGTTTCAAGGTTGTAAGCCATAAAATCAAGCGTATCCTGTTCAATCAACCGCTTGTATTTATATTCAATTGCATTTGGAGTTATCGGGTCGCCTGTAGCAATATCAATATTTATTACTTGCCGGATATTTTCAAAATGTCCTGTTAATGTAATTGTATATCCGCCATACAGGTCTTCGTCACGAATTGGTTCAACTGACGAAAGTTCAAAGATGATATTATCATCAATGTTCTGAGAAATAATTTCAGTTATAATTTTCTGCAAATTCTCTTTTTCCAGAGTTTCACCAGTAAGTTTAAAATCTAAGTCACGGGTATATCTATTTTGAATTCCTATGACGGAAGAAAGGTAAAATCCGCCTTTAAAAATAAATTTTTTGCAGTACTCAGATTTTGAAAGTCTGTATAAAAAAGCTTCAAAAAAATAGGTAGCAAGAAGAACGTTTACATTTGTATTGAATTTCTGACTCAGTGTTTTTATTCTGGTC
>CAVEBK010000004.1:0-921 GCA_963613915.1 uncultured Collinsella sp. | reverse complement strand
TGTACGGAATTTTTATTATGATTCATTTAAGACCACCATCATTAATTCTGAAACTTTTTTTTCAATTTGCAGGATTTTTGAATATTCAATAAGCCGGGAAATGTTTTTATCTTTTAGCTTTGCATAATTATGCAGGGCTTTTGTATAATTTTCAGAATCAATTTTTTGAGAATGCCGGATAAGGTCGCAGATTGTTTTTTCTGCATTATAAACCTGAACTTTGTTTCCAAGATTTGTTTTTATTTGCGTAATTCCAAGTTCGTAAGTTTCTTTTTTATAATCGGTATGAACTATAACAGCAGAATTTTTTGTATTGAACGGGCGGTAATTTTTAGGACCAGTAACTTCAAAGTTTTGAGGAAGCGTATCTGTAAGGTTCAAAAGATAAAGAGCAGATTCATACGAAAAAACAAATTTCGGATACTGATATTGAAAAATAAAAAAATCGTCAGGCAACCAGGCAGAAGTGGCGTAAAATCCAGGAGCAAGTTTTTCAAGATTATTTTTACGAACAAAATCGGTCAAAAACCAGGATGAAATATTATTTTGATCTACCTGAGAGCGAGTAATAAATCCGCCGTTTTGCTCGAGGATTTTATTCAATTTTGAATTATTAGTACAAACTTGCATTTTAACCTTATTTTATAAATATTTGGGTTAAAAAGCAAGTTTTGTTATATTATCTCACGTTTATCCCAACAAACTCACATACAGGAGAATCTTATGAATTACGGCTATATTCGCGTAAGCACGGACACGCAGACGGTTGAAAACCAGCGCTTTGAAATTTCTAAATGGTGCAGGGCTCACAACACGCAGATTGACGGATGGATTGAAGAAACTATCAGCGGAACTAAAAATTTTGCAAAACGCAGGCTTGGGCTTCTTCTTGAAAAAATTTCGGACAAGGATTCCATAATC
>CAVEBK010000003.1:0-86254 GCA_963613915.1 uncultured Collinsella sp. | reverse complement strand
TTTTTATCTTGACTGTTTCAAACTCCTGTTGGAATAAAACTCGAATTTCAGGCTACAAAGAAAAGCAGGAATGCCCTGATAAAGGACTTTTCAAAGAGTGTAATGCCGATAGACCTTTTGGACTGATACAATGTAGTGAGCGAGGACTCATAAAAATATGTGATTATTTTTGAAAATATCTGTGAAATTTTCACAGAGTAGGTAACAGGAAGTTTTTTGAATAAAAATCCTACTTTTCCAGGGTTCCGAATGCGTTTATCTGGTCGTGGATATTTAATAATTCTTGAGCGGCTTTGAGTGCCTGTATTGCAGGATCAAATCTTATTCCTATTGTTTTTGAAAGTTCGCGGGCTTCGTTCCATTTTTCGATTGCTTTAAGGATGTTTTCTCTGTCGCCTTTTGCGTAGAGTGTCAGTCCTTCTGCGTATTTTAAGTTTACCTGTGTCGTTACGTTTGAGCGTCCGCGGTCACCGAGTACGAGGCGGGCTGCAAGGCTTATGTGGTTTACCGGATTGAATGAACTTGTAAGGTCGAGTGTGTAGTTGACGTTCATTTTTATGCCTTTTATGTCAAACTGGCTTCCGATGCTGAATCGCGGGTTTGCGCCTGCAAGCTGGAATCCTGCTTCAAAATCGAAGAATTTTGTAACGTTTAGTTCTGCGCCTGTTGCAAACGAGAATTTTTGGGTTGATTTTATGTCGAGCATGTTTACAGGCTGACGGAATTCTCCTGTAAAAAGAAGATTCTTAAATAAACGGTATGAAAAACCTGCGCTTAACCTTGTTGGAAGCGAATCGTCGAGTTCTGTTGCTTCTCCAAAGCCTGTTAAGGCAAGTCCTGCATTGTTTATTGCAAGTCCGAAGTTAAAGTTTGGCTCTGTGCTGTCAAAATGCTTTAAAAAATTGAATCGTACCAAAAGCCCTAAATCTGCCATTACGCCGAGCGCCGACTGTGCCAGGCCTGAACCGCTTTTTATTTCGTCTGTCTGGTTGTCTGTGTAGTCTGGCATGCTCCGCCACGAAGCGCGGACTGTGTATCCAAGTGCAATTCCTTTAAAATTGTAGCCGGCAAGAAAATTGTATGCCATGTTGAATGCAAGCGAAGTTTCTGAATAGTAGTTTCCTGCAACCTTGTCGCCAAAAAGATTGTATTCTGTAAATGGAACGTAAAAACACTTGAATTGAAGTCCAAGCCCTAAATTGTTTTTGCGGAATGTGCCTTCGAGGGTTTCCATTGCAGAATCTGCAATCCAGGCGTTATGAAAGAATGCAAGTTCTGTATTCTGTAAGACTGCTGAACCTGCCGGGTTGTAGTCAAAAAAAGTAATGTCGTCACAAAGCCCTGTTACTGCTGTTCCAAGGCTTTCTGCCCTGCCGCCAGTTGGAATGTTTAATGAACGGAAAACAGTTGTTCCTTCGTTGTCGTCGTCGAATGAAGAGAAAAAGTCGCTTAATTTTGAATTAACGTCGATGAGTTCCAGCGAATACAGCGGTAAATGTGCACCGTAGAAAAAAATTGAGAAAAGAAAAATAAAATGTTTTTTACAAAAAAAACGATGCATCATATATTTACTATAATCCAAATTTTCTCCAAAATCTCAAGTTGTTTTGAAGTTTTTTTGTTGTTGCAGTAAAGTGCACGACATCCTGTCGTGGCCACAAATTGCAAGGCAATTTGTGCGGGTCTACTGTCTTTAGCGCCATCCGTGGCGCAATTTGGCAGTTTACGTGTGCGCGATGAGCGCACGGCTTTGCGCTCTTCGCGCAAAGGATGCTTGCGTGCTACGCACGCTGCGAGTTTGCTGTCGCAAACTCGTTATTTACGTGTGCGCTAAAAGCGCACGGCTTTGCGCTCTTCGCGCAAAGGATAGGAGTGGCGCGCGATGAGCGCGGTGCGCAGCACTGAAGGCGCGTAAGACGCCGGAACCACGGATAGCCTGGTCTGCTGCCTGGCAGCAGATGCGCCCGTATACAACTATAACCTTATGATTTTCGGATTTTTTTCTATATAACATAAATAATACAGAGAATTAAACCGAAAATAGTTATGGGTAGATGTTAAAAAAGAAATTTGCTGTCATTCTTATTTTTTCTCTTTTTAGTTTTTGTTTTTTTGCTCAGGAAAGTGTAGCTGAAGAAAAAACTGTAATGACGCTTTCTGAAATTGACTCTTTAATCGCCAGAAATGAATATTCGGCTGCCCTTGAAGAACTTTCATTTTATATTCAAAAGTATCCGCTGCAGTTTGATAAGGCTCAGAAACGAATTTCTAAAATAATGAAAGAACGCAATGCTTTTAACCAGAAGGCTCTGGAACTTGCGCAAAAAATGAAGCAGTCGGCAGGTGAACAGTTAAACGATGAACAGAACGACACTTTAGATTCCCAGAAAATGGAATTAATTGTTGCCCTTGAAAATGCGGAGGAGAATCCTGCAAAAGAAGCTGTTGATCTTACGAACGATGCCCGCCGTACAATCCGCCTTTCTTATTATCTGAACCGCTCAAATGCAATTATTTCTCAGGGAACTGCCATGGTTGCCGGAGGTTCACTTGAAAGTGCTCAAAATTATTCTCTGGCCGCTAGTAAGTTTGCGGAAGGCCTTTCATTAAAAACAAAGGATTCTGATGTTGTTTTTGAAGGCGAAAAGGAAATTGCGGTTGAATATCCTGAAAAACTGAACTCTGATGTTGAAAAACAGATTAAGAATGTCAGGAATAAAAACGCACAGATTTTTAGTCTGCTGGAATCTGCTCAAAAAACGTATGAAAATTACAAAAATGCTTTAACTGCTCTTGAAGTAGAAAAAAGTATTGAAGAATTAAAAAAATTAAAACAGGATTTTTCTGCCCTTGCTCAAAAGCGGAATGAAGTTTATGAGTGCGGCAGGGAACTTTATTCCCTTGAAAAAAAGGCAATTGAATTAAATCCCGGGCTTGTTGACACTTCTTACATTACTTTCAGCCGCTGGGCAGTTCTTGGTGTTGAAAGCAATCCTGATTCTGGAATTGTTCATGCTGTCGATGCGTTTTTTAATACCAGAATTGAAGATTTAAAGCTTGCTGTGTACACTTCAATTCAAAGCGAATATGAAAAACTTTATGCCGGGTTTAGCGTTAATGAAAATTATGCTGCAACTGATTCAGCCTTTTATTTTGCAGGCGAAGGTCTGGAACTGCATTCTCTTTATGGAAATTTAGCAGAGTGCGAAGTTAAAAATTATAAGAATTATTGCGCTTCACTTGAGTTTATAAAGAAGTTTTCGAAAGAAAATCTGCAGAATGCCTTCAGGTTAAACAGCGCAATTGAATTAAAGGAAAAAGAACTGCTGGCGTTTAACGTTGAAGAAAATTCTCTTGAAAAATATGCTCAAAAACTTTTGTCGGCTGCAAAATTCTATGAAGAAGAAAATTCAGAAATTCAACTTGAATTGAATTCCCAGATTGTGCAGGACGAAAAGGTTGTACAGAAACAATTTAGCTTGAATGAAGAAAAAGTTCTGGAAGAAGAAATTGAAAACTTTTATGAACCTTCGGCAAAACCTCTGGAACAAAAACGCACAACGCCTGGAATTCAGATTAAAGATGAATATTTAAACTGGGGCGAAAACCTTGCTTTTTACGAAAATATTCTTAACGGGGCGTCTCAAAAATGTAAGAAGAATGAAAGCCTTGCCTGGGGCTCTCTTGCCCGTGCTTATTCTGAAGAAAGTGACAGACAGCTTGCCTTTTTTACCCTGGAAAATACTCTGTGTCTTTCGTATTTGAACGGAGTTGAAGAAACTGTTGAAAATACAAAACTTGTAAAATTCTATCCGACAAAATCTTACGAAAAATGTCTGGAAATTAATGCAGGAATAAAAAAACAGACTTTAGTTTTAAAAACTTATCGCGAAGAATTGAATGGTGGAAAAGAATCTGCAGAAACAGAAAAAACTTACATTGACGGATGCAAAAATATTGAAATGGTAATTGCAGCCTTAAATTCTCTTTTAAATGACTGCAATAAAACAATGACTGCTGCAAAACTTAAGGCGAATGATGCCCTTAAAGCTTCGAACGAAGCCCGTCAGCTTTACAGCCAGGCTGAAAGATATTTAAAAAATGCAGATTATGACAGTGCGCGGCAGGCACTGTCGGATGCGGATTCAAGCTATAAAAAGTCTCTTCAATTGGAAGAAAATGATTCTTTAAGGCAGGAATTTGGCGGAAGTGATGGAAAAATTGCCATGCTTGATGAACAGATTACGACCAGACAGAATAACTGGGTAATTACAAATGTCCGTTCGCTTATTACAGAGGCTTATAACGACTATTATGCCGGAAGTTTTGAAAATTCAAAGCGTTCGCTTGAAAATGCAACTGAAATCTGGGAAAAAACCCAGGCTGCAGAAAATACGGAAATTACGGAACTTATGTCTCTTGTAAAAGATGCCCTTGAGTCGAGCGGTGGAACTGAAATTGCTTATTCAGATCCGCTTTACAAGGATATGGGAACATATTTAAATAACGCAAAACTTCATTATGAAGAAGGCTTAAAACTTTTTAACGGCGGAAAAACTGAAGAAGGAAAAAATCTTCTGGTTCTTTCCCGCGACGAAGTCCGAAAAGTGCAGAGGGTTTTTCCTAAAAACCTTGAAGCAAACAATTTAAATCTTTTAATAAACCAGGTTTTAGATCCTGCTCAGTTTAATTCAACTGTAAACTTAAAGATAAACCAGGCAAAAACAATTGCTTCTTCCGGTAAAGATGAAGATTTACGAAAAGCCTTAACAGAAATGAAGGAACTGCAGAAAGTAATTCCAGAAAATGAAAGCGTTGCTAAAACCGTAAAGGATTTTGAAAATCAGATAAAACGTCTTGCTCAGTCTGAACAGCATAAAAAAGATCTTGAGCGTTCAACGGCTCTTGCGCGACAGGCTCAGAAAGAAAGCAATTTAACTAAAAAACTTGCACTTTTAGACGAAGCCTTAAAATTAAACAGACGCAATTCCCTTGCACAGAAATTAAAGGACGAAGCCCTTATTTCAAATACAAAGGTTACTATTGTAAAAAACTATCTTGATGATTCTGACGAAATTCTTTACGAAAAGGCTGAACAGTATTACAGCGACCGCTTAAAAGATCAGGCAATGGCTGTAATTGTTGAACTTTTTAACAAAAATCCTCAGGTTAAAAAAGTAATTCAACTGAAGCGAAGAATCGAAAATATGTAATGTAAATGAAATGTGAACGAAAGGTAAAAGAAAAAACTGTGGTAAAAGGCAAAAATGAAAATAAAAACTAACTTAAAAATAAAAAAAATCCTCTTAAGCTTCATCTTTGTTTTTGCGTGCGTGCTTTCTTATGCCCAGGACCTTTATTTTGAAGCCCCGGAAGCATTGACTGAGCAGAATACACAGTTCCCGGTTGTTGTTAATGCAGATAATAAAAACTATCTTTTTTTTGAAGAAAACCGCGGCGGAAAACTTTATGTTCAATTCATTAAAAAAGGTGATTTTGAAGATTCGTGGTCGGCACCAGAAACTGTTGCCGGTCCTTTTGCATTTTATGGCGAAGTTCCTGATATTTACACGGCTGCTGCCTTGGACAATGGAACTCTGTGCGTTGCGTTAACTGAATCTCAGTACGAAATTGGAATTTTTACTTCAACAGACGGTGGCGAAAGTTTTAGTCATGTAAAACTTTCTATGGCAGATAAACGCCTTGTTGCTCCAAGAATATTTAAAACTAAAAACAATTCTTTTGTTCTGTTTGCTTCTTTAAGCGAAGACAATAAATTTTCAATTGCTTTTTCAACTTCCTCTGATGGAAAAAAATGGTCTGGCTTTGAACAGTTTTTGCCGGCTAGTGGTCTGGATAATTCTTTTTCGCCTTATCTTTGTCCTGTAGACGGCGGAGATATGGTTGTTTTTCAGTCGCATTTTAGCGTTCCGGATAAACCAAAAACGTTTCAGCTTTATACGACAGTTTCTACCGACGGTTTAAAAACTTTTTCACCAGCTCTTTTATTGACAGACGACAGGGCAACTGTTTCGAGAAGGGTAAATTCTTTTATTGAATATTCTAACCAGAGCCCTGTAATTTATTCTTCCAATGGAGAACTCTGGTGTGCGTGGGAAAGAAACGAAGCGAGGTCTGACAGCACTTATATTTCGCTCTTAAAATTAAAGGCAGACGGAACAATTGAAGAAAATTCCCGCATTCGTGAATATTCAGATTTAAGAAGTTCTCATCGTCCTCTCTTTTTTAAATATAAAAATTCAACTTTTCTCCTGTGGTTTGACAATTCTGGCGCTTATTCTGCCCAGAAAATGGCTTCAGGAACTTTTGGAGCAGAACGTCTTATAAAAAACAGTGGTGGGGCGGGTTTTGTCTATCCTGTTGTTTTTAATTCAACTAATGAGCTTTCGTATGTCTGGCAGAAAAAAGAAAAATCGCCGCGGATTTTTGTTGTAAACCAGGACAAATACGCTGCTTCTCCAAAACTCACTCCTGTAAATTTCCGCGAAACTAAGCGTTCAACCCGGCAGAAAATAAAAGTAAGCCTTACAATTCCAAAAGACACAAACGGCATTGCAGCTTATTCATTCAGTTTTTCTTCTGAGCCTGACGCAGAACCTTCTGTCCGCGATTCCGACATTATTATCGAAAAAAACATTGCTTCTGGAAAATCATACACTTTAACGGCAGAGGCAGAAGGAGACGGTCAATATTACTTTAAGGCAAAGGTTCTTGACGTTGCAGGAAACTGGTCAAAATCTTCCGTATTAAAATACTACCGCGACTTAACTCCACCAAAAGAATGTGAACTTTTACCTTTTAAAAAAGATGACTCTGGTTTTGCTGCAGAAAATTCATTTGCGCTCAACTGGAATAAAAACGAAAATGACGACGACGTTGCAGGCTACAGCTGGACTTTTACAAAAGTGCGGGAACTTGATTCAGGGTTTAAGGATTCTAAGGAACGGCCGCTTCGCGTAAATGCTGCAAAAAAGGCAGAAATTCAAAAATATCTTGAAGAGATTGAACAGAATAAAGAACGCCTGGTTAAAAAAGGTGCAAAACTTCCTCATTCTGTTAAAACAGTAAAGAATTCACTTTTGTTTACAAATCAGAAAAACGGAATCTATGTTTTTTCGTTCTGTGCAATTGATGAAGCGGGGAACATGGGGCCTGTTACTTCAGAAATCCTTGTTTTGAACAAATATAAGGCACACACAGTTCTTAGCGGACTTGAAAAGAAAAAGGATGAATTTGGTTCACTTGAGTTAACCCTCCATGGACAGGATTTTAATTACGACGGACATATCGACGAAATTTATGTAGAAAAAGCAGGCGATCCTTTAAGTAAAAAAACTTTTTATTACGATAACGGAGATTTTAAGATTCCTTCTTCGACCTTGATTACAGGTTTAGTCCTGGAAGATTTAGAAGAAGGCACTTACACTTTGCGTCTGCATCATTCTGAACGCGGGCTTTGCAAAACGGCCAGACAGGGCGCAGACACTTTTACGGTTGACGAATCCGGAACTGTAAAAATTGAACATCCTTTTGAACTTACTGCGGAATGGAATGCGACTTCGACTGACAGAAAATTCAGCATTCAGGTTGTTGACCTGCTCTTTATTATTCTTGCCGCTCTGTGCCTGCTTGCTGTTATTTTTGCTGTATGTGGAATTATTGGAATTATAAAAGAATCTATGCTGATTGCGGCGGAAGTTGAGTCTCTGCTGACGGGAGAAATTATGCCATTGAATAAAAAAGAAAAGGTTCAGAAATTGAATAAGCGCAGAACCGGTCTTAAATTAAAACTCGTAGGATTTACGATTCTTCTCGTTCTTGCAATCGTTGTTATGGTTTCTGTTTCGCTTGGACGGAGAATGATTCAGACCCAGAGGCAGACTCTTGTAGAAAGCATGCAGGAGCAGGTTATTGTTTTAATGGAAGGAATGGCAAACTCTGTCCAGAACGCAATGAACGACGCTGTTGAAGGCGGTTCTTCTGTAGGTTTGATTGACCTTATCAGACAGACAAATACCTTTAAGCCTGCTCTTTATGCAAGCCTTATGGGCCGGGCCCTGGATTCAAAAGACACAAATCTTGATTATTACTGGGCTTCTACAGAAACTTCAGATTCCTTAAGAGACAAACTGAATAGTCCTCAGCCGCTTTATGGAAGAAGCCGGTTTAAAAACGGAACAACGGAAGCAGAAATTGCCGTTCTTTGTGCAGGACTTGAAGAAGAAGCCCATTCTCAGGTTGATTCAATTCTGACAGAAATTGCAGAAAAATATTCGGTAGAAAAAAAAGATGAATATACTCAGGCTCTTCGCTCTCTTTCGCGCTCTGTAACCCAGGCTCTTCCCTTATTTAACGAAAAATCCCTTGAAAACGGAGACAGCGTCTATACGTTCTATTATCCGGTTTTTTACAAAAACAATAATGATTCAACTCTTCTGCACGCAGTCCTTGTTTTGCAGGTTTCGGCGGTAGAATTGATTTCTTCAATCTTTAAATCAAAAATGGCAATCATTACGATTGCTTCGATTGTTGCCGTTGTTGCCCTTGTTCTTGGAAGTATTGGTGCGTGGATTCTAGCTTCGCTCATTGTTGAACCTATAAAAAAATTAATGACCCACGTAAAGGTTATTACAGAAACAAAAGATAAAAAACAGCTTAAGAATTTTGAAATTCATGTAAAGTCGCACGACGAAATCGGAACTCTTGGAGACGCTGTAAACGAAATGACTTCCGGGCTTGTGCGTGCTGCCGAAGAAGAAGAAAAGGCACTTGAACAGGAAAAAATGTCTCTTGACGCAAAGGCAGTTCAGCAGACATTCCTGCCGCTTTCTTTAAGTGACCGCGGTGGAAAGCAGACAACGGCGGTTGAAAAAGAAAAGGATTTTGAACTTTTTGGTTATTACGAAGGAGCAGATGCAGTTTCCGGAGACTATTTTGACTATAAAAAACTTGATGAACGCTTTCTGGCAATAATAAAATGCGACGTTTCCGGGCACGGAGTTCCTGCGGCTCTGATTATGACTGTCGTTGCAACCCTTTTCCGTAAGTATTTTGAAAAATGGACTTTTAAAACCCACGGAACAAAACTTGACACACTTGCGCTTCAGATTAACGACTTTATTGAATCCCTTGGCGTAAAGGGAAAATTTGCAACCCTGCTTTTAAGCCTTTTTGACACAAAAACAGGCGACGTTTATCTTTGCAATGCAGGCGACAATATTGTTCACACTTTCAGCCGCAAAAACTTAAAAATGAACACACATACTCTGCACGAAGCCCCGGCGGCCGGTCCTCTTCCGTCGTTTATGGTAGAGATGAAGGGCGGGTTCAAGGTAGAAAAAGCTCATCTGGAAAGCGGCGACATTCTCTTTCTGTACACTGACGGTATTGAAGAATCGACAAGGTTTTTCAGGGATTCAGATTTTAATAAAACTGTCTGTGCAGAAGAAGGAATTAAAGAAGGTGAAGTTCACGAAAATCATAAAAAAGGGCAGGAAAGCGAACAGCTTGAATATGAACGTGTTCAGGCGATTCTTGAAGCTCTGCTTAATCACAAAAAGTATGTGCTGAAAAAATATCATTCTCCAGATGCCGGTGAAGAACTCATTTTTGACTTTACAAAACTTTCTGGTTCAACCGAAGAAGCAATTACTGCTCTGGTTGCGGTAGAAAAAGTGTTCAGAATGTATAAGACTCCAGATGCAACAGGAGAAGTTGTCCGCGGAGAAAATAATGAAGTTAAAATTTCCGGGGACACAATCCGCGTGGACAGAAAAATAGATTCATTCTTAAAAAAGACGTTTAACCGTTACGATTATTATTGCGCAGGCGTTGTTGATATGGAAGAATCTAATTATGTTTATTATACGGGCGTAAACGAAGATCCGCAGGCAGACGACCTGACTCTTCTTGCCGTAACAAAACTGTAATTTTAAGGAAGGTGGAAAAATGGCTTTTAAAGAAGATGTTCAAAAATATCTGGAAAAAGGCGTAAAGGTTTCTAAAGAAGCTTTTAATAAGGCTGGAACTGCCGTAACAAAGTTTGGAGACGAAAGCGTCTTAAAAATCGAAAAAAAACAGTTCGAAGGCAATCTTAAAAAAGAACTTACGGCTCTTGGAGAAGAAACTCTTGCAGCATTTGAAGGTGGAACAGAAATCTGCGCTGATAAAGAGCCATTTGCTTCGCGCCTGAAAAAGATTGCGGACATAAAAGCAGAAATTAAAAAGCGCGACGAGCTGTTACAGAAATAAAACTGCCACTTTCTGTCATGCTGAACAGCAGCATCTTTCCTGCAAGCGCTGCCTGCCCCCACAGTCATAAAAGTTTGTTTTATAACAAGATATTGACTTTTTTCGGGGGGGGGGTATAATTCCTTGTTATGAGAGAGTTTAGTAAGTGTTTTCTGTTCCTTGTTTTTTGGGGCGCAGTTTCTTTTTTGCCGGCCCAGACAAAAAATCCATTTGTAAAAAACGTTGAAAATGCTTACGGCTACTTCGGTTTTCCTTTCTGGAGCCCTGACGGTTCTTCTTTTGCTGCCGTTGCCGGTGACTGTGTTGCCATCTATAACGCGGACGATTTATCAATAATAAAAAAGTTTGATCCGCCTCCTTCCGACAACAAAAGAGCTCTTATTTCTTCAATCCAATTCTGTCAGAACGGAAAAAAACTTCTTGTCTTAAAAAATGATCATTCAATTGCAGTTTACGATGTTACTTCCGGGCTTTTAAACTATGTTATTTCTGCAGATCGGACAGCTGCAGAAACTGCGGTTTTTGGTGCGAGCGATTTCAGCCTTTTAATTCCTTTTGACGGAAAAAATCTGTTCAGCTATTTTTATCTTATTGCTTCTCAAAGTTTTATTCTTACAAAAAAGTTTGATTTTAATAAACGAATCCTGTTTTTGAGCAGGTCTGCGGATTCTAAAAAACTGCTTGTTTCAACAATCGATTCAAAAGCATATCTTCTGGTCAATAAAGACGATTCCTGGCAGAACTTAGCTGAATATTCGTGGAGTGATGAATCTTTTGTCTATCCGAAAATCAGTTCTGACGGTTCTGCCTTTTTATTTGCAACTGCAAAAAACAAAATCGTTGTTGCCCATATGAGCGACGATGAAGAAGAAAAGCCTGTTCTTACAGAAATTCTTTTGAACGAAAATCTGGCTGGCGAAGCTGATTTTTCTGCTGACGGCAAATATCTTTTTTTAGGAACTAAAGACAACAGACTCTGCGTTTACGACGCTTTTGAAGGAAAACTTTTAAAAACCCTTGTTCTTGGAGAAACTGAAAGCCTTTCTGCCGGAGCATTCAGCCCGGACGGAGAAAAACTCCTTTTTACAACAAAAAAGGGGAGCCTTTATTTATGGGAATTTCTTGCAGACGACAGCGGACTTGAACTTTTTGCAAACAGGCCTGAGTTTGTTCAAAATTCCATTAACTACGACGCAGATTTAACGGCTGTAATTACAGGCACTGCCCCTGCCGGCAAAAGCGGGGCTGGAGAAGGAACAGACGGCACTGGCACAGCTGGAGTAAATCTTCCGTTTAATGTTGATTATCTGCAGAGAAAAGGCTTGTGGACGGAGCTTCAGCTTGAACTTTCGAGCGTTCCTGACCCGTTTCTGCTTTCTCTTGGTGCTGATTTTTCTGTTGTTTCCTACGATATTTTAAAACCGTTTTTTATTGGCGGAAGATTCCGTCCTTTTATTGCCTTTCCAAAAGAAGATTTTCCGTACAGCTACACAAATAACGATAAAGCCTTAGATTCTCCGTGTCTTGCAGGCTTTGAGCTTTGCCTTCCTTTCGGGATTTTTATGATGCCTTTTGCTGACAGAAAATTCGGTGTGAGCGCAGAAGTTTCTGCCGGGGCAAGTCTTTTGTATCTGTGGAACAAAAAGTTCGGGCAGGAATTCCATCGTTCTGGAATTTTTTATTCTTTTGATTTTGCGGGGCGTCTTGGACTTTATTTTAACTGCCTTAACGTCTTTGCGGGCGTTGAGTGGGATTCAATCTTAAAATTCTGCGTAAATGCTGGGACGGGCATCTGTCTTCGCCTCGGCGGAAAAGAGTGAATATGAAATCCTGTAAGTTAAAAAAGTTTTGTTTATTTATATTCTTTTCTCTTTTGTTTGCTTCGTGCTCGGATTCGATTGATTCAATTCTTTCTGATTACAACTCAGACTTTGACACCGAAGTTTCTGTAAAAAAATCAGGTTCTTCACTTTCTCCTGGCGACGACGGCTTTAGTGCGGATGAAATGTTAAAAGAAACTTACTTTGTTTCCAGCACTGCGACTTTAAATCTTTACGGACCTAAAAACTGTGCTTCCTGGAAATGGAAGCTTTTGCAGATTGAACAGGTTACCGAACTTAATCTGACATATTCCGTTGAAAGGGCTGTCAGCTACAGTCTTAGCAACGGTTCTACGGAGGCATCGAGAGCGTTTATTTTGTATATTCCGACTTCTGGTCTGGAAAGCGGAACATACAAACTCACCCTGACAGTAACGGACAAGGAGGGCAATGAATACAGCGACAACTGCAGAATCGTAGTTTATCAGCTTTAAAAAGCTAAACACTCAAATTCAATGGGAAATTTTTTTTGGAGGAAAAAATAATGAAATTTAATGCAAAAATGGCCTTGCGTGCTGCAAAATATCTTGCAGCTTTTGCCGCAATGTTTGTTTGTGCTGCGTGCTCAAATCAGCTTACAGAAGGAACTGTCAGCGACTCTGGCAGCAGTTCAAAAACCTTAAACATTGCCGTAACAAATTATTCTGACCTTGTTTCTTCTGATTCCAGCTCTTCTACAGAAAATTCTTCTGCCAGAACGATTATGCCGGACTCTTACGACGCAAGTACTGTTGACCTTTACATTTACGGCACTGCAACAAACGGCGATGTGTTCAGCGAACCAGTTAAGGTTAATTTTATTTCGAGTGAATCAACTACTGTTGGAACAATAAAAATTAACGCAGATGCTGCTGCCTGGGAATTTACTCTGGTTGCAGTTGAAAAAGACTCAGACGCTCCAGCTTCACTTGCAGAAATGAAGGCTAACGCAGTTCTTATCGGCTATGCGTCCCTTGATATGACATACGGAGACACTGCAAAGTTCACTCTTTCTCCAGACGGGCTTACAAAAGAAGCTTCAGTTGCCTTAAAGCTTTATAACGGCGGCTGGACAACTCCAGACGGATATTCAGTTAAAGCCGGAATCTACAGGCTTACAGACGGAGCAGATGCTACAACCTCTGGCGACGGAAGTGGAGACACTACTGCTGTTCAGACTATTGATTCTTTAGAGTCTTCAGAACCAGACACAGCAAACTATTCTCTTTCTGCAATGACTCCCGGAACTTATCTTTTTAAGGTTACTTATACAAATGACTCAAATAAAAAAACTTTTGTATGGAGCGACACATTAATCGTTCTTCCTGGAAAAACTGTAGACAATTCAATTGCAATTCCAAATGTAATCGGAAACACTCCTTCTGCTCCGACAGATTTTAAGGCAAGCTACGAAGATAACGCAGACGCTGACAGAAACGGCTATTACACAGTAGACTTTGAATGGACCCGCGGTTCTAAGAACGAACTTTCTTACGAACTTGAACTCCTTACACTCTCTAGCTCAACAACAGCCCTTCCAGCAGACGATGACGAATGGGCAACTGCCCTTTCAGAAGAAGGTGCTTCATCAGTTACTTTTGATACAGACTTTTCTTCTCAGGACGTTTATGACAGCGGATCTCTTTTAACAGGAAACAAGGCAGCTTCCTTGTTTGCAGAACTTGGGGTCTGCTATGCTGCAAGACTGCGTGCTGTAAACGATGCAGGCTCTTCTGACTGGGCTTATGTAACTGTAGACGGCACAACAGGAACTGCATTTACAGACACAGTAATCAACCGCTACAGAACAACATACCATCTTAACGGCGGAATCTACTACGAAACAGGCGACACAACAACAAGCGGCTCTCAGACAGACATCGTAGTTTATTCATGCCAGAGCGCAGACGGAAACGCAATTCTCCAGCCTGACGGAAACACAACTGGCGGACCTCTCCTTAAATACTCTGCTGATGACGGCGCTGCAGTATGGAGTACATGGACAGACGGCAGCGGAACAGAATTTACAGACACAACTTATACAGGCTCTGCAAACCTTGACCTTTACGCAAAATATTCAAACGGCGAATCAGAAGTAGAATTCTTACAGAAAGAAGACTACGACATTAAGGGCTCATGGATTACAGTTGACGGCACAGCTCTTTCAGACGGACAGAAAACTTTGACCCTCGATGCTGGAGAAAACTCAACTTCTACCTGGAACTTTACGCCAGTAGCAGACGGAAACAAAATTACAGAAAGTTTTGCATACGATACAGTAACCATTACCCTTACAAAAGGCGGTCAGACATATTATGCAGCAGGCGCAAGCGACGTCGGCACAGCTGGCACAAGCTTTACATTACCGATTTCAAAACTCAGTGTAGGAATCTACCAGGTAACAATTGCAGCCAGCTATTCAGCAACAATCTATGTTTCTTATCCGGTAACAGTTAATGTTGAGCGTTAATTAATTTGTAGCACAATCTGCAGTCTCGTCCGCAGTTCCGCAATTCGGTAGCCCTCAGTCCTTACGGACCGGCTGCCGCCGTTGCTGCATTGCGGGCTAGGATTGCAGACAAAAGCGCACATTTTACAGACTCGAGCAGCAATTCGAGTCTTTGCCTACTTTAATGATAAAATGTATACTCTTTTTGGATTAAAAATTATCGAATGGGGATTTTCTTAAGTAAATTGTCAAATAGCCAGAGTTAATTACTGTGTCTGTCCGCCACGGATGGCGGATGAAGATGAGCAAAAACTAGAAAAGTTTTTGCAATAAAGAAAATGTCAGGATGGCATTTTCTTTATTATGGTTCTCGACGGGAGGCTATTTGAATTTTTGTGAGCATCTCCCCATTCAATCTAAGAGTTTATAAAACAAAAGAGGAATAAATTTTATGAAAATTGCACTTGTCGGATATGGAAAAATGGGCCACATGATTGCTTCATGCGCAATCGAAGCCGGCCACGAAGTTGCTGCAACAATTGACGTTATGGCAAAGGACGCTTCTGTTATTGTCCCTGCCGGAGATACAAAGGCCGTAGCAGAGGCCGTAAAAAAGAGCGGAGCTGAAGGAGTAATTGAATTTTCTCATCCGACAGCTGTAATCGGTAATTTAAATGCCCTGATTCCGCTTGGAATTCCTGTCGTAGTAGGAACAACAGGCTGGGCAAAAAACGAAGCAGAAATTGAAGGACTTTGTGCAAAAACAAAGGGAACTGCAATGCGTTCTTCAAACTTTTCTATCGGCGTAAACATGTTTTACAAAATCGTCGAAGAAGCAGCAAAAATCATGGCAGAATATTCTGAATACGACGTTGCTGTCTGGGAAGCTCACCACAACCAGAAAGCAGACAGCCCTTCAGGAACAGCTTTAGAAGTTGCCCGCCGCGTAATGAAGGCTAATAAAACAAAAACGGAAATGGTTTTCGACGCCTTCCACGAAAAGCCAAAGTCAAATCAGCTGCATGTAAGTTCAACCCGCGTGGGTTTTGTTCCAGGCACACACACTGTATTTTTTGACAGTCCTGCCGACGAAATTGAACTTACTCACCGCGCCCGCAGCCGCGAAGGTTTTGCAAGAGGCAGCGTAAAAGCACTCGAACGCCTTTGCGCAAAATTGCAGTCAGGCGAACTTGAACGCGGGCACCTCTACGGTATGAGCGATCTTTTCTAGTCTTTTTAGAAAATTCCTTTTGATTGTAAAAACCACCTGTTTTTTGTAAAATCAAACGCGGGTGGTTTATGAAAAAGAATTCCGTTGTTATTTATAAAAATTCATGCGCACTTGTTGACTCAATCGAAGGAGACAAGTTTTTAGTAAACTGGTGCGTTTCCAGGGCTACTGCAGGCGGCAAAAAAGCAGTTTATGCAAGTCAGAAAGTGCGTTTACGCGATGTAATTCTTTTGAGCGAAGAACCTGCTTCTTCTTTAGATTCCTGCCTTGACTTTGCAGAATCTGCCCTTGCTCCTAAAAGCGAAGTCGAAAATCAGATAAAAGAAATTCACGAACTTTTGTTAAGCGACAGCGAAACTGCCGCAACTCCGCTTTTATTTTCAGAACTCGTAGAACTTATCCGCGGCAGCGTAAAAAGCGTGGAAGTCTGGGGCGTTTACTGTGCATTAAAAAAAGATTTCTGTTTTGAAGAAAAAACGGACTTAAGCGACACAGACAACGTAAAGCTTTATTTTATTCCGCGCAGTTTAGAAAAAATTGAAGAATTAAAAAATAAGGCTTTTGAAAAAGAACACGCAGAAGAACTTCGCCAGGCCTTTATAGAACGTCTTAAAAAGTTCAGCCTTGACCTTCCTTCCGATGCAAAATACATGCAGGAAGTAGAAGCCTTTGCCCTTGGCAAGAGTGAACACTGTAAAATCCTGAAAGATGCAAATTTTAAGGAAACTCCAGAGCGTGCACACGAAGTATTGTTAAAAAGCAGAATCTGGGACATAACAAAAAATCCTTATCCTCTGCGCTGGGGCTTAAGCATGAAAAGCGCAAAACTGAGCCTTACAACTCCACCGGAAGAAGAAAGGGTAACAGTTCCAGGGGTAAGTTATGCAATTGACTCTCCATGGTCTACAGACCCTGACGACGCAATTGCCTTTGACGGCGAATATCTGTGGGTTCACATTGCTGACCCTGCAAGCACAGTTTTACCTGACAGCCCGATCGATATCAGTGCACGCGGAAGGGGAGCAACACTTTATATTCCTGAAGGAGCAGCGCGCATGCTCAGCGAAGACTGCCTTGAAGATTATGCCCTCGGATTAAAAGAAATAAGCCGTGCTTTAAGCTTTAAGATAAAACTGACAGAAGACTGCGAAATTGAAAGCTGCGAAGTTTTGCGTACGATAGTTGATGTAAAAAGACTTTCTTACGAAAAGGCAGACGAATTAAAAGACACGCCGGAACTAAAGCCTTTGTTCGAAATTGCAAAAAAAACTTTTGAACGAAGAACAAAAAAAGGAGCTGTTTCCATTACAATGCCGGAAGTTCATGTTGTGGTAGACAGCGAAACAAAAAAGGTAAGCATGGAAAATGTTGTTCATTACGAAAGCGGCGAAGTTGTGCGCGAATGCATGATTTTAGCCGGAGAAGGGGCAGCCCGCTTTGCCTTTAAGAACAATATTCCGTTCCCGTTTATAAGCCAGGAAAAACCGGAAATTCCTGAAAGCCTGCCGGAAGGCCTTGCGGGGCAGTACAGACTGCGCCGCTGCATGCGAAAGAGAAACGTCGGAGTTACGCCGTCTTCTCATGCTGCCCTTGGGCTCAGTATGTACAGCCAGGTTACTTCTCCTTTGCGCCGCTACGGAGACTTAATCGGCCATGAACAGCTGCGCGCCTTTATAAAAGGTGAACCTTTAATTGACAAAGATACAATGCTGCTGCGGGTTGCTGCAGGAGACGCTGCTGCCAGAGCTGCGCGCCAGGCTGAACGGAACAGCAACACTCACTGGACACTCGTTTATCTATTACAGAACCCGGACTGGCAGGGCAAGGCAGTCTGTCTTTCTAAAGAAGTAAAACAGACTGTTTTTTTAATCGAAGAACTTGGAATGGAATGTGCAATTGAAGGCACAGACTGCAACCTTAACGACGAAATTACCGTAAAGGCAGAAAAAATAGATCTTCCAAATCTTGCAGTTGTCTTTAGACCGGTAGTATAAAACTACGCCGGATTGTAGTACCGCGAAGCGTTCTGCTGGCAGAATGTCAGCAGAATGAAGCGAACAGCGGAAGTACGAAAAGCCGGAAGACGTCCGTAAAAATCTGCTTTAGTTGTGCACACTCTTTTATTTCATTATAATTTTTAATTATGATAGTAATGAAATTTGGTGGCTCAAGCGTTGCTAATGCCGAAAGAATTAAACACGTTGCCTCTATTATCCAGGCTTATAAAGAAGAACGCCCTCTTGTTATTTTAAGTGCAATGGGCGACACGACAGATCACCTGCTCGAAGCTGCAGACATGGCAGTAAACGGTAAGGTTGACATTGAAAAAGTTGAAAAACTTCATCTTGATACAGCAAAAGAACTTGATGTTGACGTTCCTGCCGAAAAAGAGCTTTTAGGTGAATTAAAAACCCTTCTTACGGGAATCAGCATGCTCCACGAACTTTCTAAACGTTCGCGCGACTATCTTGTAAGTTTTGGCGAAAGAATGAGCGTACGCCTTATGGCAGCTTACTTAAACAAAGAAAAAACTCCAGCTAAATTTTACGACGCCTGGGACGTTGGTTTTGTTTCTGATTCAAACTTTATGAATGCAGAACTTTTAGACGAAGTCTGGAAAAACATTCCTGAAAAATTAGCAGATTACAAAAACGGAATCCAGAAAGAAATTCCAATCGTTACTGGTTTTATTGCAAAAGACAAAAACGGAGTTATTACGACCCTTGGCCGCGGTGGTTCTGACCTTTCTGCAACAATGCTCGGTGCTGCCTTAGGAGCAAAAGAGATTCAGACATGGAAAGACGTTGACGGAATCCTTACGACAGATCCACGCATCGTAAAGAATGCACGCCCTGTGCCGGAAGTTACCTACGAAGAAGCCCAGGAACTTGCAATGTTTGGTTCCCAGGTTCTTCATCCGCGTTCAATGATTCCATGCCGCAAAACAGGAACTCCAGTCCGCGTTAAAAATTCTTACAACATTAAGAGCGAAGGTTCCGTTATTCTTGCAAAACACACCGGAGCAACTCCACGTGTACTTGCAATTACAAGCGTAAAAAATGTAGATCTGATTGATATCCAGTCAAACAATATGTTCGGTGCCTGCGGATTTCTTGCACACGTTTTTAATCAGTTCTTAAAATGGAATGTGAGCGTAGACGTTATTGCAACTTCCGAAGTTTCAGTTTCCCTTACAGTTAACGCTTCTTCTAGCCTCGACGGTCTTGTTGAAGACTTAAAGCGCGCTGCTGACGTTACCGTAAAAACAGAAAAAGCAATCGTTACGATAATCTGTGATGCTTCTGCTTCAAGTTCAATCCTTGCAGATGCTTTTGCTGCATTAAATAAAGAAAAAATCAACGTTCAGATGATTTCTCAGGGTGCAAGCAAGGTAAACATCAGCTTCCTTGTTGACTCAAATCAGGCAAATACAGTTGTTCAGACATTGCATTCAGCTTTGTTTGAATAGTTTCTGCTTTTAAAGGGGCGCCTGCCCCTCGCTCCAACCACGCATGGCGTGTTTTCCGCTACCCCCTCTCCTGGGGGCTAGTGCCCCCAAGCCCCCAAAACATCTGAAATTAATGCCGCAGGTTTTACACATTATCTTTTGAGTTGTATAATTCAATCTATGCAGGATACTACTATTGTTACAAGTTCGCCGGTGGGTCAGCATCTGGAAAAAATTGCTGATTCAAGCCAGGTTTCTTATCTTATGTTCAACCGCAAAAAAATCAACTTAGTTGCAAAAATGACGATTGGACGTTCCCCGGAATGCAGCATTGTCGTTGACAATAAACTTGCCAGCCGCATGCACGCTACAATCCAGAAAATAAAAGATGTTTTTTTTATCAAAGATGAAAATTCCACAAACGGAACTTTTATTAACGGTAAACGGATTCCAAACGACAAGTATGTAAAGCTCAACAAGGGCGACAAGATTACGATTGGTTCCGTAAACCTCGTTTTTGCATAGGTTAAGTTTTTTATTGTGGATCTACGCTCCTGCCTCAGCGCAATTTACGATTCAAAAGATTTTCCCTCTTACGACTGTCTTTTTGAACTGATTTCTAAAACCATTTCTCTCCTCGAAAATGAAGATTCTTCCTACCGCCCGAAAGAAAAATCCGAACAGAAATTTTCAGGCGGTCTGTTGAATTTCTGTGCTAAGAGCGAAAAGCCTGTAATTGTTGTGCCGGATCTCCATGCACGCGCTTATTTTCTACAGGATATTCTAAAGTATAAAATTAAAATTCAGGAAACTGAATTTTCCGTTCTCGAAGCCTGCCAGAAAAAACTCATTTACCTTGTTTGTGTCGGCGACGTTTTTCATTCAGAAATGCGCAGTTATGCCCGCTGGAAAAAAGCTTATGCTCAATACAAAAACGGCGTAATTTTCAGCCCGGAAATGAACGAAGAAATGCTCGAAAACCTAAAGCTTTTTAGCATGCTTTTAACGCTAAAGCTTAACTGCCAGGAAAGTTTTCATCTTTTAAAAGGCAACCACGAAAACGTTCTTAACGAAGAAGGCAGGGGAAATCATCCGTTTTATAAAATTGCCCGCGAAGGCGAAATGTTTTACCGCTTTCTTTTTGAAAAATACGATGATGCAGTCATTTATCTGTGGAGCTGCCTTGAACATGCCCTGCCGCTGTGTGCAGTTTTTAATAACCTTGTCGTAAGTCACGCAGAGCCGGCTGTTGTATTAACAAAAACTAAAATAATAAATTACAGAAAGTTTCCGGAAGCGGTCTACGCTTTAACCTGGACAGCAAATGACGAAGCTCAGAAAGGAAGCGTTTCTAAAACAATAAAAAATCTTGTCGGAAAGAATTTAAAAAATGTAGTATGGATTGGCGGCCACAGACCGGTGCGGGAAACTGTTGAATTAAGGCAGAGAGGAAAGTATATTCAGATCCACAATCCTGAAAAAGAAAACATAGCACTCGTCAGCCCGAAAAGAAAATTCAACCCGGAAACCGACATAATTTGTGTTGCGTGTGAATAAGGAAGCAGTATGGCAGAAAAAATTCCTGAAATGATTGGTAAATACAAAATCATGGGCCTCGTCGCAAAAGGTGGAATGGGAGCTGTTTACAAGGCAGTTCATCCTTCGCTGAAACGCATGGTAATCATTAAAAAACTTACAATCCGCAACAATAAGATTGTAAAAGAGCGTTTTAAGCGGGAAGCTCAGATTCTCCTTGATATGCAGAGCCCTTTTATCGTTCATCTGTTTGACTATTTTATTGAAGGGCAGAGCCATTATATTGTTGAAGAATTTGTAGAAGGACTTTCGCTTGCCCAGATTTTAGACAAGCAGATTGCCCTTGAAACTGAACTTGCACTTTTGATTTTTTTAGATGCCTGCATGGCATTAAAATTTGCTCATGCTCGTGGAATTGTCCACAGAGACATAAAACCAGGGAACATTTTAATTTCCAGACGCGCCGAAGTAAAACTTGCAGACTTTGGAATTGCTTCTTCAGAAAGCGAAGAAGAACTTTCTGATTCAACTACACAGACAAATACAGATTCAACAAAGGTAAGCGACGGACTTACCCAGCACGGTGTTACCCTCGGAACTCCAGCTTACATGTCGCCTGAGCAGATTACAGACAGCCGAAGCGTAGACAAGAGGGCAGACATTTATTCAATGGGCGTTATGCTTTACGAAATGCTCACTGGAACAAAACCTTTTCCTTCTGCATTAAACGAAGAAACCCTCGAAAAAATAAAAAAGGGCCGCTATGTAAATCCGCGCAAAATTGACAGGTCAATTCCAAAGGTAATCTGCCGGATGATAAAGAAAATGCTTAAGGCAAATCCTGACAGACGGTTTCAGTCAATTGAAAGCGTTATAAAAATCTTAAAAAAATATCTTTCTCATTACGATACTCACAAAATCCGCATTGCTCTTGCACAGACTGTCCTTACAAAAAGACAGTTCGCAATTCCTGCATTTGAGCGCAAAAGTGAACGCGGCAAAAAAATAACTGTCGGAATTATTCTTGGTGTCCTCTTTTGTTCTTTATGCGGCTGGGTGTGGAACAAAGGATTTGTTCATAAAACTGTTTTGAGCCACTGGTATAAAAGCGTTGTCTTAAATATGACTCTTCCTTCTACTTCTTCTGCAGCAAGCGATTTACCGGTAAGGGCATTTTTCTTTGTTGATGACGGAAAAGACATTCCGGAAGTAAATAACAGCCGCCGCGTTTTTACCCAGAAAAAATCAGAAATTTACGAAACTTATCCTGTTTATCTTCGTCCCGGAAAGTACCGCATAAAAATCGCAGTCGGTCCTTATATAATGTGGCAGACTCTGGAAGTAAAGAACGAAAAAATAAATTTAAATATTAAAAATCTTGAAAAGGTAGCCCGCCCTATAAAAGTTCATGCACAGAGCTACGACCGCGAAAGCGGAAAAGACCTTACAAAATCTACAAAATTCTATCTTTCCTATCGTGGAAAGTGGGTTCTGCTGGACGAAATTCCTGCCGGAGAATTAAAAACTGGAACTGTTTACAAAATTCTTGCAAGAAGCAATGGATACGAAGACGCTTTTTATTCGCTTATTCTTGACTGGTATCAGGATGAACTTTTTTTAACTGCCGGCCTTGAACGCTCCGTAAAATGATTTTTATATTGTCGAGCAAAGGTTTTGTTAGTAAATTATTAATATGGCAAAAGATAATAACGACGATAACAAAGATTTTGACAGTACGATTGAAGAAGCTGCCGAGCAATTTAAAAACGCATTAAATGATTTAATCAATAAAAATAAAGGCGAAGAAGAAGTTCCTGTTGATATTGAAGTAACATTGGAAAAAGACGATCAGGGCAAAAAAACTGAAAAAAAAGATTCTAAAAAGAAGAAAATTTCAGGCAAAAAAAAGGAAGGTAAAGACGGTTCCTTCGGTTCAATTATTTCGATTGACCAGACGTTGCCTGTAAAACTTCCGCTGCTGGCCCTTAACGGCAGACCGATTTTCCCTGGAATTTTTACGCCTTTAATGATTTCTAATTCAGACGACGTAAAAACTGTTGAAGACGCATTTGCAGACAACGGTTTTATCGGACTTGTCCTTTCAAAAAATGAATCTGAAACTCCATGTGTAAGCGATCTGTATTCAATCGGAACTGCTGCCCGCATCATTAAAAAAATCAATCTGCCTGATGGTGGAGTAAATATTTTTGTTTCAACGATAAAGCGGTTTTCGATTAAACGCACCTTGTCGGCAAAAAATCCGGTTGTAGCTGTTGTTTCCTATCTTGAAGACGAAGAAAGCGACACTTTTGAAACCAAGGCTTTGACCCGCGCTCTTATCAGCGAAATGAAAGAAATAAGTGACAATAATCCTCTTTTTTCCGAAGAAATGCGGTTAAATATGGTGAATATCGATAATCCGGGAAAAATTGCAGATTTTGTTGCTTCCATTTTGAATGTTGACAAACTTGAACAGCAGAAGGTTCTTGAAGAAACAAATATCCGCTCCCGCCTTGAGCAGGTTTTAGTATTCATTAAAAAAGAGCAGGAACTGCTCAGAATGCAGAAAAAAGTTCAGAATGAACTGAACGAAAAAATCGAAAAAAATCAGCGCGAATACTTTTTGCGTGAAGAAATGAAGGCAATCCAGGATGAACTTGGAGTAGGTGCTGACGGCGAAGGCAATGATTATTCAAAATTTAAGGCAAAAATTGAAAGCTTTAAATTTGAAGGCGAAGTAAAGGAAAGCGTTGAAAGTGAACTTGAAAAATTCAAGCTTATGGATCCTGCTTCTTCTGAATATTTTGTAAGCCGCAACTATCTTGAACTTGTCTGCTCTCTTCCTTGGAACGAAGAAAAACAGGAAAACCTTGATCTTGCAAAAGCCTATAAGATTCTCGAAAAAGACCATTACGGCCTGGACGACGTAAAAAAACGAATCCTTGAATATCTTGCAGTCCGCAAAATGAAAAACGACAGCAAGGGTTCAATACTGATTCTTGTCGGCCCTCCTGGAGTTGGAAAAACTTCGATCGGACACTCGATTGCAGAAGCAATGAACAAACCTTTTTACCGCTTCAGCGTTGGAGGAATGCGCGACGAAGCAGAAATTAAAGGTCACCGCAGAACTTATATTGGTGCCATGCCTGGAAAAATCCTGCAGGGCTTAAAAATTACAAAAACAAAGTCGCCTGTCTTTATGATTGACGAAATTGATAAAATGGGTTCAAGCGTTCAGGGAGATCCTGCAAGTGCATTGCTGGAAGTTCTTGATCCTGAGCAGAATGTTTCTTTCCGCGACAGTTACCTTGATCTTCCGTTTGACGTAAGCAATGTATTTTTTATTCTTACTGCAAATACTCTTGACTCAATTCCGGGGCCTTTACTTGATCGTGCAGAAATAATTCAGCTTGCAGGTTACATTGATCAGGAAAAGCTTGAAATTGCGCGCAAATATTTGATTCCAAAAAATCTTGAAAAAAACGGACTTGCAAAATCTCAGGTAAAATATACAAAGTCAGCACTTTCGAGAATTGCAGAGGAATATGCCCGCGAAGCCGGGGTGCGCAATTATGAAAAATGCATTGACCGCATTCACCGCAAAATCGTTACGGAAGGACTTTCTGGAATTCCTGCAGACATAAAAAAACTGAGCGATTTAGAAGAAATTCAAAATAACGAAACAAAAACTTTAAGCGAAAAAACTTTTACGATTGACGCAAAAGACCTTGACCGTTATCTTGGAAAGCCTGTTTTTGACGAAAGCGAAATTAAAAAGGCTGAAGTTCCTGGAACCTGTATCGGGCTTGCATGGACCAGCATGGGTGGCGACACTCTTTTAATTGAAGCAATAAGCTTCCCTGACAATAAGGGCGGACTTGTTTTAACAGGTCAGATGGGCGACGTTATGAAGGAAAGCTCTCAGATTGCCTTTAATTTTGTAAAACAGTATGCAATTGAACATAAAATAAAGCCGCAGAACTGGTTTGAACAGAATGTAATTCATCTGCATATTCCTGAAGGAGCAACGCCAAAAGACGGCCCAAGCGCAGGAATTACAATGGCAACAACCTTTATGTCGCTTTTGACGGGAAGAATTGTAAAGCCTCATGTTGCAATGACAGGCGAACTTGATTTAACCGGCAGCGTAATGCCGATTGGTGGTTTGAGGGAAAAAACTGTTGCTGCAAAACGCAATGGAATAAAGACCATTTTTATTCCAAAGGCAAATGAACGCGACCTGGAAGAAATTCCAGAGATTGTCAAGAACGGAATAAACTTTGTTCCTGTCTGCAGGGCAATGGAAGTATTTACTAAAGTCTTTCAGCCTGCAAAGAAGCAGAAAGAAGAATCTGATTACGGATTTTAATGCGCGCGGCCAGGTGCAGTTCGCGCAAGGGATTGTAGTGGCGCCGAAGGCGTTCAAAAACGGCGGTGAAACCCCGTTTTTGAATGAAGCGCGCAAGTCGCGGAACCACGAAAAGCCCGGTCTGCCACTTGTGGCAGATGCGCCCAGAAGAGAAAAAAAAGGAAAAAAAATATGTTTGCAAGAGTGTTTTTAAAACCAGGAGAAGAAATTGAAGTTGCCCAGGGATTCCCATGGGTTTTTGATAATGAAATTGACCATGTAAAGTTTGATTCAAAAAGCGGAGTAAAACAGACTAGCCTTGAAGAATGCATGGTAAAAGACGGTGAAGTTGTAGAAGTCTTTGCAAATGCCGGCGGATTTCTGGGAACAGGCGTAATCAATAGAAAATCAAAGATTACAGTACGCATTATCGGAAAAGACCATGCCGACCAGATTATGAAAGATGTTCAGGGCTATTACACAAAGAAAATTCAGGATGCCTACGATTTAAGAAAGCTCTATTATGACATGAAAGACAGTTACCGCCTCGTTTATGCAGAAGCAGATTTAATTCCGGGGCTTATTGTTGAACGTTATTTTGATGTAAAAAAGAATATTTATCTTGTCGTTCAGTTTTTGTCGCTGAGTGCAGAAGTTTTCAGGAAAGAAATTCTTGAAGCATTAAAAAAGATTATCCGTCCTTATGGAATTTTTGAACGTGATGACGCAGCCGTGCGCGAAAAAGAAGGCTTAGAAGAAAAAGCATGCTGGCTTGGCGAAGTCAGGGAAGAAAAAATAACGATCCGCGAAAATGATGTTCTTTTAGAAGTTGATATTGCTCACGGACAGAAGACCGGTTACTTTCTTGACCAGAAATTCAACAGAAAACAGGTTTCAAAACTTGCAGCAGGCAAAAAAGTTCTTGATGCGTGCAGTCACACAGGTTCATTCGGGCTTAACTGTTTTAAGGGCGGAGCAAAAGAAATTACCAGCATAGATTTAAGTCCTGAAGCTGTTGAAATGATAAACAGAAATATTGAACTTAATAAGGCCGGAACAAAAATGAAGACTGTTTGTGCTGATATTTTTGATGCTTTAAAAGATTACGAAGCAAAGGGCGAAAAATTCGATTTGATTATTCTTGATCCTCCTGCTTTTACAAAAAATGCAAAAAACATTCAGAAGGCTTATGGCGGTTACAAAGAAATAAACCTTCGTGCAATGCGGCTTTTAACGGAAAATGGAATTTTAGTAACCTGTTCATGTTCATACTTTTTTGATTCTGAACATTTTTACGGAATGATTATGAAGGCTGCCGAAGATTCTAAAAAACGTGTACAGATTCTTGCAAAATATGGGGCAGGCCCTGACCATCCTGTTCTTGCAGGTTATCCAAAGTCTGAATATTTAAAATGCGCTGTCTGCCGTGTTCTGTAGAATTGTGCCTGAACGCGTTTTAAGGAAATTTAATGTCTTATAACTGTATTTTTTTGATGGGACCGACCGCTGTCGGAAAAACAGCAATCGGCGTGCGTCTTGCAGCAAGCTTAAACGGTGAAATTTTAAGTGCGGACAGCCGCCAGGTTTACCGCGGACTTGATATTGGAAGCGGGAAAGATCTGGCAGATTTTAAAATGGAAGAATCTTCTGCCCTTTCTTTAAATCCAGGCTTAAAAACAAAAATTACTGACGGCGTTTACAATGTTCCCTACCACATTATTGACGTTACTGACCTTTCCTATGAATACAGTCTTTTTGATTTTACGCGTGATTTTTATAATTCTTTTGCGGACTGCTTAAAACGCAGTGTTCTTCCGATTGTTGTCGGAGGAACTGGAATGTATGTGGATTCAATCCTGCATAACTATGACATGATTCCTTTTAGCGAAAATGAAGAAGAAAAACAGAAACTTCTTGAACTCTCGTATGAAGAATTAAAGTCAATTTTAATCAGTGAAAAACAAAAACTTCATAATACAAGCGAATTTGGTGACAAAGAAAGAATCGTAAAGGCAATTTTACTGAACCGTTTTAATAAATCTGATGAATATAAGGTCTTAAAAGAAAAAATTCTTTCTGAGCGGCCGGTCGTAAAGCCGCTTGTAATGTGCACAACTCTTGAACGTTCTTTAGTCCGACAGCGGATTGCAGATCGTCTGCGCTCCCGCTTAAACGAAGGTTTGATTGAAGAAGTTGAAGGTCTGCATAAAAACGGAGCAGCCTGGCAGCGTCTTGAAAGCCTTGGGCTTGAGTATCGTTTTGTAAGTGAATATCTTGAAGGCAGAATTGAATCTAAAGAAAAACTGTTTGAACTTTTAAATCTTGCAATCGGTCAGTTTGCAAAAAGACAGGAAACGTGGTTCCGTGGAATGGAAAAAAAAGGAATAAAAATAAACTGGCTGCCTCAGGAAATGTCTGTCGAGACACGTTTTAAGGCAGCCCTGGAATTAGCCGAGAATAATCTGTAATAAATTAAGCAGAAGCTTCTACAGCTGCTGCAACCTTTGTAAGGTAGCCTGTTCTGATGCATGAGTCGAACAGTGCCTTGCTTATAAAATCAGTTGTAACGTCTTCGTAGCCGTCTTCGTCGCGTACAATGCGTACAATGTAGCCGTCGTCCATTTCGCGGACTACAGTCATGTAATCTGTTGATTTTCCAATGCTTTTTAAAGTGTATGTGCCCATTTGTTTTTCCTCCCGCGGAGTTACCGCAAAATTAAATGTTCCGTACATTAAAATTTTCGGTATAATAAAAAAAAGGTTAAGCGTTTTTTATTTTTTACTTTGTTAAGGCTTATTATGATTTTTGATTGTCACCTGCACCTTGTTCATTCTAAGTTCCCTCAGTTTCCGCAAAATACAGAATACTGTGCCCTTGATTGTGTGCTTTCAAAAGAAGAATATTTACAGCAGCAGAAGATAATTTCTTCAATTCCTGCGGGCTCAAACCTTCATTTTTTTACTACCTTTGGAATTCATCCTCAAAATCCCGACCTTAGCCAGAAAGACTTTTTAATTGAACTTTTAGAAAACAATAAAATTGACGCAATCGGTGAATGTGGTTTTGACCTTTTTACTGACGATTTTAAAGCGAATATTGAAAATCAGGAAAAAGCCTGGTCTTTGCAGCTTGAATGTGCAGTAAAATACGAAAAACCGCTTGTTGTTCATGGCAGAAAATGTACTCATCTGTTTTTTCGCGACATAAAAATACTCAAAAAAGTTCCGGCGGTTATTTTTCATTCCTGGGCGGGCACTTTTCTAGAAGCTGCCTCAATGTTACAGAAAGGCGTGAATGCGTATTTTTCGTTTGGAAAGCCTGTAATTAACGGAAAAAAATCTGCAATTGAGTGTGTAAAACGCCTTAAAAGAGAGAGAATTCTTTTTGAAACAGATTCTCCGTATCAGACATTAAAAGGCGAAAAAGAAACATTGCCACAGGATATTTTAAAAGTGTATGAAGAAGCCAGGAAACTCCGCGGAGAAGAAATAGTTCCTGATCTGTTAAAGGTTTTGGGACGTAAGCTGTAAAACTTTAAAAAGTTAAAAAAAATCGTTAAGATAATTTATCGGGGACACTTATGGAAAAAAAATCTTATGTAACAAGCGGAACCTGCGCTAAAAAAATAAATTTTGAAAAAGATGAAAATGGCAGAATCTTTAATATCTGTTTTGAAGGCGGCTGTAACGGAAATTTAAAGGCAATTTCTAAACTGTGCGAAGGAATGAGTGCTCAGGAAATTTCTGCAAAGCTTGCCGGAAATTTATGCGGAACAAAAAATACAAGCTGTGCAGACCAGCTGGCAAAGGCTGTAATGCAGGCTTAATTTTTTTATAGGAGGCATGATAAAAATTGCATCCGTGCAATTTTTATCATCACAGTTTGTTCAAGCGATGCTTTCACAAACTGTGATTTTCGCCATCCATGGCTCACCGCTAACGCGGAGTTTTATAAGGAGGATTTTATGGAAAAATCAAAAAACGGAATTCTGTTTAGTTTGTCAGTAATCATTGCATCAGTGATTATTTCTTTTGGACTTGCACACATTATTACGCCGGAGCGAAGCGTAAGCGTTCGTGGACTTGCTGAAAAAGAAGTTGATGCAGACCTTGCAGTATGGAACCTTATTTTTTCTGTCGGAAACAATTCACTTACGGATTTACAGAAAACAATTATTTCCAAGACAGAAATCGTAAAAAAATATCTTAGCGACCATGGTCTGTCGGAAGAAGATTATTCGGTTCTGCCGGCTGCAATTACTGATAACTCGCTGAACACTTACATGGATCAGAACAATATCCGCTACACTTACATTGGACGGCAGACGATTCTTGTTCGTTCTTCAAAAGTGCCGGCTGTAAAGTCTGCATATGCAGATTCTTTTGATCTTGTTTCCAGCGGAGTTACAGTAAGCCGCGAATATGACGGTCTTATTTCCTATGATTTTACAAAATTAAACGACATTAAACCTGAAATGATTGCCCAGGCAACACAGAATGCCCGCACAGCAGCTGAGCAGTTTGCACATGATTCAAACAGTAAGGTTGGAAAAATCAAGAAAGCAACACAGGGACTTTTTTCGATTGACAATGCAGCTCAGGGACTTGAAGACAAAAAGAATGTCCGTGTAGTTACAACAGTTGAATATCTTTTAAAGTAGAATTTGGGCACATCTGCCACAAGTGGCAGACCGGGCTTTTCGTGGTTCCGCGACTTGCGCGCTCCATTCAAAAACGGCGGTTGAGCTTGTCGAACCCCCGTTTTTGAACGCCTACGGCGCCACTGCAATCCCTTGCGCATTAAATGAGCGCACGGCTGCGCGTATACAGATTGATGTTTTAATTCTTACGACTGATAAATTACAGGAATGTAGTTTATCAGTCATCAGCTTCACCGATAAAATCCTTGATCTTATTTACGGTCTGTTCGTCTGGAATTTTCTGGGCGGTTTCCATTATTTTTGCACGTGTCATTATTGATTTTGCTTTTTCTTCATCAATTCCACGCGACTGAAAATAAAACAGTTCTTCGGCACCTAAATGTCCTAAGTTTCCGCCGTGAGCACCTTCTACGTTTTCTTCACCACACAAAATCATTGGAATGGAACGGTTTACTGCAGCTGGAGATGCTAAAAGAGTTTCTTCCTGTTCGTCTCCTTTTGCTCCTTCGCAGCCACGCTTAAAATCAATTGTTCCGCGGTAAAGTTTTTTTGCGTTTCCTGTTACAGTTCCCTTTACAGTCATTTTAGAAACAGATTCTTTTCCTGTGTGAACCGTGCAGTAGTTCATGTCGAAGTCCTGTTCATCTTTTGCTGTATAAGCCGTGCTGCTTGTAAAAGAAGATTTATAGCCTGTAAGGTTACAGGTAACGTTTGCAAAGGCCTGTCTTGAACCGAGTTCAATCTGTGTAACTTCGATTTTTGCGTTGTCGTCTGCAAGTGTCTGTGTGTCGTCAAGGTGAATGTATTTTTGTCCCAAAAGCTGAACTTTTACGATATGCACCTTTGAATATTCTTTTGCCCAGATTTTTGTCTGGATTGCACAGAAGCCTCCGTCAAAGGGCAGGGAAGTGTAATTCATTATAACTGTCAGTTCTGAGCCTGGTTCTGCAATTATGAGCTGGGAGCCTGAATAAGACTGTCCGTCTTTTAAGTCAAAATCAATTACGATATTTTCCGGGCATTTTTTCTGTGCAACAAGGGCGAATTTTATTGTATTGAGTGAATTGATAATGTCTGTCGTATCTGTGCTTGAACTTTGTGCCATAAAAGGCATGGAACGTTCAAGTTCTGCAATTTCTGCACAGGAAGATCCGTCATCTTTGTAAACTAAAAGACCTTCGTTTGAACCGCGGATTTTTGAACAGACAGTGATTTTGTCGTCAATCGTTGTTTCGAGAGTTCCGCGATTCATTTTTAACCAGTTCCATGTAAGGTATGGCGTTTTATTTACGTTATGATATGAAAGTGTTTTTGTCATAATGTTTCCTTTACATATTTCCTTTCATTTCCAGACGGATAAGGTTGTTCATTTCTACTGCGTATTCAAGCGGAAGTTCTTTTGAAACCGGATTTGCAAAGCCTGAAACAATCATTGTCCGTGCTTCTTCTTCGCTGATTCCGCGGCTCATGAGATAGAAAATCGCATCGTTTGAAATACGCCCGATTTTTGCTTCGTGGCCTACGTCGCAGTCGTCTGTATGAAGTTCCATTGCAGGAATTGTGTCTGAGCGACTCTGGTTGTCGAGCATAAGACCGTCACAGCTTACACTTGCCTTTGAGCCCTGAGCCTGCGGACCAATGTAAACTGCGCTGCGGTAAATTGAAGAGCCGCCGCCTTTTGAAAGCGATTTTGAAGTAATTAAAGAAGTTGTTTTTGGAGCAAGGTGAACCATTTTTGCGCCGGTGTCGAGTTCCTGGCCTTCGCCGGCAAAGGTAACGCCTGTAAATTCTGCGCGGGCACCGTAGCCTGCAAGGTCGCTTTCCGGGTAAAGGTATGAAATGTGGCTTCCGAAAGAGCCTGAAATCCATTCAATTGAACCGCCTTCTTCTACACGTGCGCGCTTTGTGTTCAGGTTGTACATGTTTTTTGACCAGTTTTCTACTGTTGAATAGCGCAGATGTGCATTCTTTTTAACGTAGAGTTCAACACAGCCTGCGTGCAGGTTTGCAACATTGTATTTTGGAGCGGAACAGCCTTCTATAAAGTGAACGTCTGCTCCTTCGTCAACGATTATGAGTGTGTGTTCAAACTGACCTGCGCCTTTTGCATTCAGTCTGAAATAACTTTGAAGCGGAACTTCTACTTTTACGCCTTTTGGAACGTAGACAAAACTTCCGCCGGACCAGACTGCTCCGTGCAGGGCTGCAAATTTGTGATCAGATGGTTTTACGAGCTGCATAAAATGCTCTTTTACCATGTTTGCATAAGGACCTTTGAGAGAACTTTCAAAATCCGTGTAGATTACGCCGAGTTTTGCTACTTCGTCCTGTAAGTTGTGGTAAACGAGTTCTGAATCGTACTGTGCGCCGACGCCTGCAAGAGAAGTTCGTTCTGCTTCCGGAATTCCGAGTTTTTCGAAAGTTTCCTTTATGTCAGCAGGAACGTCTTCCCACTTTGTCTGCATTTTTGTGTTCGGGCGAACATATGTTGCAATTTCGTCAATGTTAAGGCCTGAAATGTCAGGTCCCCATTCAGGAACTTTGAGTTCGTTGTAAGTTTCGAGGGCTTTCAGGCGGAATTCCTTCATCCAGTCAGGGTCATCTTTGTCCTGTGAAAGTTTTTCGACAATTTCTTTTGTAAGTCCCTGTTTATTGCGGTAAAAACCTTTTTCTTCGTATTTAAAATCGTAAGGAGAAGAAGAAAGGTCTGTTGTGTTTTGCTGTGACATTTTTGCTTTCCTTAAAAAGGGTGAACGTTATTTTTCGAACTGTTCAAAACCTTTTTCGCTGATTTCCTGAACAAGTTCAGGCCCACTGTCTTTTACGATTTTTCCTTTTACGAGAACGTGGGTTTTATCGATTTTCAGGCTTTCGAGAATTTTTGCTGAATGTGTAATGATTAAAAGTGCGCCGTTTACTGACTTCTGATATTCTTCAATTCCTTTGGAAACCGTGCGTACTGCGTCTACGTCGAGCCCCGAATCTGTTTCGTCAAGGATTGCAAGTTTTGGCTTAAGCATTAAAAGCTGTAAGATTTCGCTCTTTTTGCGTTCTCCGCCAGAAAAACCTACGTTTAAGTCGCGCTTTGCGTAGCTTTCGTCCATGTTTAAAAGTGCCATTTTTTCTTTTAATTCTTTCTGGAACTGAAAGAGTTTTACACGCTGACCTGTCGTTGCCTGCAGTGCGTTTCTGATAAAGCTTTCAAGCGAAATTCCAGGAACTTCGAGCGGGGACTGAAAACTTAAAAAAAGCCCTTTTGCAGCCCTTTTGTCTGGAGAAAGATTTGTAATGTCTTCTCCGTTAAAAATGATTTTTCCGCCGCAAACGCTGTAGCGGGGATTTCCCATGATTGTGTAGCCGAGTGTTGATTTTCCGGCTCCGTTTGGTCCCATAAGAACGTGGGTTTCGCCTGCATTGACCGTTAAATCAATTCCATTTAAAACCTTTTTACTGTCTATATTTACTGATAAATCGTTAATCTGTAATAAATTGTCCATAGTGGCAAGATTATATATAAAAACCTTGATTTAGAAAATAGGTGGCTTTTGCCGGAAGCAGAATGTCCTTTGTCTGCACTTGTAGCAGACTATTCACCTTTTTATAATTGTGGGCATCGTTAAAAAAAAATTGGTGAAAAAAAATGTCTGGAAAAACAAAAACTTCGTTTACTGGTGTTCTTCTTCTTTTGCTTACTGCGTTAATCTGGGGAAGTTCTTTTATTGCTCAGAGTGAAAGCATTGGTTTTGTAAAACCTTTTACTTTTAATGCCGTAAGAATGTTAATCGGCTCGCTTTCCCTTATTCCCGTAATTCTTATAAGAGATAAGGCCGGTTCAGCTTCTCTTTCGCGTGAACAGATTGAACAGCGCAAAAAAGATGACAGAAAGATTCTAAAATATGGAATTTTAATGGGCTGTGCCCTGTGCGTTGCTTCAAACTTTCAGCAGTTTGCTTTTGAAGAACCTGAACACTCTGCCGGTAAAATTGCATTTATTACTGCAATGTATATGTTTATCGTGCCTTTGCTCGGACTTTTTCTTAAAAAGAAAGTTCCTGCCTTAACATGGATCTGCGTTCTGCTTGGTTTTGCCGGACTTTATTTTCTGTGCATTGACAGCCGCGGTTTTGGTTCAATCACCTTTGGAAACATTCTTGCTTTCTGCTGTGCGTTTTTCTTTGCTGTTCACATTCTTCTGATTGCACGCTTTGCTCCCGACGTTGATGGAATAAAATTGAGCTGCGTTCAGTTTTTTGTCTGCGGAATTTTGAGCCTTGTAATGATGTTCATTTTTGAAAAACCTTCCATGAATTCAATTTTTGAAGCTAAACTTCCGATTCTGTATTCTGGAATTTTAAGCTGCGGAGTTGCCTATACTTTGCAGGTTATCGGACAGAAATTCTGTGAAGAAACAATTGCTTCTCTTTTGATGTGCATGGAAAGTGTTTTTGCAGTTTTGTGCGAAGCTGCCTGTTCTGCATGGTTTGGCTTTGGCGGGAAAGTTCTTTCCGGACGCGAAATTGCAGGCTGCGCAATCATGTTTGCAGCGATTATTTTAAGTCAGTTAGTTCAGCTTAAAAAGGAAAGGTGAGTTTTATGAATCTAAAAAGAAAATCCGGAATATTACTTCATCCGACATCTCTGCCTTCTGCAGCAGGAATCGGAACTCTTGGTAAAGTTGCCTTTGACTTTATCGACTATCTTTCTCTGTCAGGAATAAAACTGTGGCAGGTTCTGCCTCTTGGGCCTACAGGATACGGAGATTCTCCATATCAGCCTTTTTCTGCCTTTGCCCTTAATCCTCTTTTAATTGATTTTAATGAGCTTTTAGCAGAAGGATGGGCAGAAGAAGAGGATATTATTCCTCCAGAATACATAAAAACAGAAGGCAATGTTGATTTTGGAAGCGTCGTTTACTGGAAAAGTGCAGCACTAAAAACAGTTTCTGTTAAGGCGTACAAAAATGCGGATTCAGGTTTAAAAAAGAGTTTTAAGGAATTCTGCGCTGAAAATGATTTCTGGCTCGAAGATTATGCTCTTTTTATGAGCATAAAATCTTTTTACGATAAGGAAGGAATGTGGAATATTGCCTGGCCTGAAGAATTAAAAAAACGCAGCGAAAAAGCACTTTTGCAGTGGAAAAAAGAACATTCAGATGAAATTCTTTCGATAAAAGTAATTCAGTTTTTTGCTTTTTATCAGTGGAAGAACCTGCACGAATATGCAAAGTCCAAAAATGTGGAAATTATCGGGGATATTCCGATTTTTGTAAGCGGCGACAGCGCAGATGTCTGGGCAAATCAAAAATATTTTCAGCTGGATAAGGAAGGCGTGCCGCTCGTTGTTGCCGGTGTTCCGCCGGATTATTTTAGTCCTACGGGTCAGCTCTGGGGAAATCCTCTTTACGACTGGAAAGCCCTTGCCCAGGACAATTACAGCTGGTGGATTTTGCGGATTAAGCAGACTTTAAAACTTGTTGACTATATCCGTCTTGACCATTTCAGGGGATTTGACACTTACTGGGCTGTAAAAAACGGTTCACTCACTGCAGAAAAAGGAAAGTGGCTTAAAGGTCCGGGCTTTGCTTTCTTTAAAGCCGTAAAAAATGAACTTGGAGATCTTCCTTTAATTGCAGAAGATCTGGGTGAACTTTCTTCGTCTGTGCTTACGTTAAAAAATAAAACCGGGCTTCCTGGAATGAAGATTTTACAGTTTGGTTTTGACTGTGCGGAAGAAAAAAAAGGTGCACTTGTAAATGTCTTTCTGCCTCATAATTTTGAGGACACAAACTGCGCAGCCTATACGGGAACTCACGACAACGACACAACCCAGGGTTCTCTTAATGCTATGAACGAAGAAACTCTCTGCCTTGTAGCTTCTTATATTGAAGGAAGAAGAGTAGGCTTTGGAGAAGCAAACGAAATGCGTTCAAATGGAAGTTTGTGCAGAAAATTAGTTGCACTTTGCTTTAAAAGCACTGCATCTTTTGCAATTGTTCCGATGCAGGATTTATACGGATTTGGTTCAGACTGCAGAATGAATACGCCGGGCTCTGCCTGTGCAAACTGGGCATGGAGGATGAGAAGCGACATGCTTTACGGGGAAATCGCAAAAGAAAAATGCGCATGGCTTAAAGAGTTGAACTGCCTTTACGCAAGATAAAAAAAAGCACCGGGTTTTACACCCCCGGTGCTTTTTTTTAATGTCGGATTTTATTCTAGCAGTTTATGATTCTGAGGATTGGTTTTCCGAACAGTACCAGAATAAAGTCGATTAGCCAGACTAAGTTCCAGCCGAAGAAAAGCCTTAAAATTCCTGCGACGATTTTTCCTTCTGAAAATCTTGTCAGAATTCCCATGATCGGGCCGAGAAACAGCGCAAGAATAACGCTTACGAGCCATGGTAGTCCGAAGTAATCCTTAGTTTTTCCTTTTTTAGCCATATTCAACATTTCTCCAAGAATTGATATTATACCAATCATAATTCAAAAACTTGAGCCGTCAAGGCGGGGATAGAAAAAAAATGAAAGAAAAACTAAAAATTCTGTGGGAGTTGTTTTCTGTAATGTTTAAGGTTGGACTGTGCACCTTTGGTGGTGGAATTGCAATGCTTCCGATTCTTGAACTTGAGCTTGTAGAAAAACGTAACTGGACAACAAGCGAAGAACTTCTGGACTGGTTTGCAATCGGTCAGTCTACACCGGGAATTATTGCCGTAAATGTTGCAACTTTTACAGGTTACAAAAAACTAGGTGTTATTGGTGCCTGTGTTTCTACCTTTGGAATGGTTTTGCCTTCGCTGATTATTATTACGATAATCGCTCTCTTTATTAACAATTTTGCAGAAATTCCGTGGGTGCAGCGTGCTTTGCGCGGAATTAACGTTGCTGTTGCTGCAATCCTTACAAGTGCAGTCTATAAATTTTCAAAAAAATCCGTAAAAAATATTTTTGGATTTGTTCTTCTTGTTCTGTCATTCCTTTTGATTTTTGTATTAAACGTTGGAACAATCTGGATTATTCTTGGAAGCTGCGCACTCGGTGTTATTATTGCCGGATTCCGTGGAGATTTTAAAAAGACTGCCGGTGAAGGCGATGCAAAAAAAGATGACAGGGAGGCAAAATAATGGAAGCCTTGAATAATTTTATCAGTAACGAAATTCTGGGACAGACGGTTCCTGGACTTTTTATTCTTGTTGCCGTTTTCTTTTATATCGGTCTTATTACAATTGGCGGCGGTCAGGTTGGAATTACGATTATTCAGCAGATTGTTGTTGAAAACTTGCATCTTTTAAGCCTTGATAAGTTTTACAACATGGTCGCAATTTCTGAATCTACTCCAGGTCCGATCGGAATAAACCTTGCTACCTATGTTGGAACTGAACTTTACGGAGTTTTCGGCGGATTTATTACGACTATTGGTCAGGTTTTGCCTTCGCTGATTACGATTATTTTAATTGCCCGCTACTTTGGCAAATTTTCAGAAAAGAAAGGCGTTCAGGCAGCTTTTTCTACACTGCGTCCTGCTGTTTCCGGAGTAATTGCTGTTGCAGCTGCAAAAATCATTATTCTTGCATTGATTACAGTTACTTCCAGCTTTGTTGCAGCTGACATTACAACCTGGCAGGGTGGAATTACAATCAGTGCAATTAACGCAGCCTTTTATTTAATCTGTCTGGCAGTTCTGTTTACGACAAAACTGCATCCTGTTTTTATAGTTCTTGCAGGCGGCGTTTACGGAGCCTTTTTCTGCTAAACGTCCGACCTTGTGCTAAACGCACAATGGGATAGCAGGGGCGCGAAGCGTTCTGCTGACAGAATGGCAGCAGAATGAAGCGGACAGCGGAACCCCGGATAGCCCGGTCCTGCCCGGAAGGGCAGGATGTGCCCCAAAAATAAAGATTACGGAGAAAAAATGAGTACACACATTAATGCCACAGAAGGCGCAATTGCAAAAAACATTCTTTTGCCTGGAGACCCGCTTCGTGCAAAATTTATTGCAGAAAATTTTCTTGAAAATGCAAAACTTTATAACGAAGTCCGCGGAATGTACGGTTTTACGGGAACTTATAAGGGCGTGCCGGTAAGCGTTCAGGGAACTGGAATGGGACAGCCTTCGCTTTCGATTTATGTAACGGAACTTTTTAAGGATTACGGTGTTGAAAATGCAATCCGTGTCGGAACCTGCGGTGCAATTCAGGAAGATTTGGAATTGCGCGACACGATTCTTGTTAATTCGGCATGTTCGGATTCGTGTCTGCTGAATCAGCGTTTTGGAAACCTTCATTTTGCTCCGACTGCAGATTTTAATCTTGTAAAGACTGCTGATAAAATTGCTGAAGGAATGAATATCCGCTACAGCGTTGGTTCTGTTGTTTCTTCTGATTTTTTTTATGACATTAATGCAAACTGGAAAAAATGGAAGGAATACGGCGTAAAGGGAATTGAAATGGAGAGTGCAGAACTTTTTACGCTCGCTGCTCAATATAAACGCCATGCAATGGCAATCATGACTGTAAGTGACCACATTTTAAAAGGCGGCGAAACTACAGCAGAAGAAAGGCAGACAACCTTTACCAATATGATGAAAATTGCGCTGGAAACAATTGTTCAGGTGAATAAGTAGGAAGTGGCTGGAAAGAATCTTACTGTAAAAGAGATGCTGAACTGAATTCAGCATGACCTGCTGGTCCTGTTTATCTGGCCTTTATTCTTATTACTTCACCTTTGCCTTCCAGAGTAACTTTTTCGCCCGGGCTTATGACGAAAATCTGTTCGGAAAGAATTTTTTCTGTTTTTGTTTTCTGTCCGTCGCTCATTGTTGAAGATGCTTTTAAGTTTTGTGCATTTACGCAGAACAAAAGCTCATAGTTTGAAGAAGCAGGGCAGAGGTATGAATATCCGCCTGAAAATTCTTTTTTTACAAGTTCAAAATACGGACAGTTAAAAACCGACGGCAGAACCTGAACTTTAGAAGCGTCAAACTCCTGTCCGTCTGCCTTTGCTTTTGTGTATTTTTCGTATTTTATTGATTTTAAGCCTTTTTCTATGTGAAGCTCGCGCGGACGTCCCCAGTCGTAGAGACGGTATGTAATGTTGCAGCTCTGCTGAACTTCTAAAAGCCTTAATCCTCCGCCAATCGCGTGGACTGTTCCGGAAGGAATAAAGATAAAGTCACCTTTTTTTACTTCTACGCTGTTGAGAAGATTCTGCAGGGTGTTTTCTTTTATTGCTTTTTCAAGTTCGTCTGTTGAATATTCTTTTTTTAAGCCTGAAATCAGTTTTGCGCCCGGAGCAGCCTCCAGGACAAACCAGCACTCTGTTTTGCCCCTTGCGCTGCTTCCTTCTAATTCAACTGCTGTTTTATCATCCGGGTGAACCTGCACAGAAAGGGTGTCGTTCGCCTGAATGATCTTTACGAGAAGAGGATAATCTTTTACGAGATCGGCAAATTCTTTTTGAGAACCGTCTTTGTGGGTAGAAGCAATCCAGTCTTCATACCCCCAGACTTTTTGTGAGCGGATTGGAGTTAAGAGTTTCAATTAGTTTTCCCAGAGTTTTTCAGGATAGTATCCAGTTGCAATCTTGTCTGCAATTGCATCTTTTACAACCTGTTTGTCCTGGGCATAAGTCATGCCGAACCAGCTTTCTTCTGATGTAAATACCCTGATTTTGCCTTTGCTGTCTTTGATAATCTGGCTTGCTGCCACTGGAAGAAGTGCTTCTGCTTTTGGACTTTCGAGGTTTTCTTTTCTGAAAGAGTCCCAGTAACTTTCAAATTCGTCAAAAGCTGCCGGTGTAAAGCCGAATAAGTTCATGCTTACAGTTTCGTTTCCGGTAAGTGAATAAACTTTGCCGTTGAGGTCAGATTCAATTTTGTCTCCGCTGAAATTTTCTCCGGTGTAGTAGATTTTTGTGTTTTCTGTGATTGATTCAAGGTAACCGTCTTTTGTCTGGCAGATTCCGCGGCTTACTGAACCGTTGCGGCTCATTGTTTTTCCTAAGATGTAGCCTACCATTGCGTGTTCTGTGCTGTCGTTGCTGACTGAAGAAAGGTAGCTGCCGAGTGTTTCGAATGCAGAACGGCCGTAATAGTCATCTGCGTTGATTACTGCGTACGGTGTGCTTAAAGCCTGTTTTGCGCAGAGGACTGCGTGTAAAGTTCCCCATGGTTTTTTGCGGTCTGCTTTCTGTGCTTTTGCGTATTCTTCAGAAGTTAAAAGCATTTCCGGCGACTGGAAAACGTATTCTGCGTCCATGTTTTTTGCGATTCTGTCAAAGAGACGTTCGCGGAAGTCTTTTTCAATGTCCTTGCGGATTATGTAAACTACTTTTCCAAAACCGCATTTTTTTGCATCGTAAGCTGCGTAGTCTAAAAGACATTCGCCGTTTTTTCCTACTGTATCAATCTGTTTAATTCCGCCGTAGCGGCTTCCCATTCCTGCTGCAAGTACAAGTAAGGTTGGTTTCATAGTAAACTCCAGAAAAAAAATATTGGGCTGGTGATAATTGTGCACGGTTGAATAAGTGACCTGCCTGTAAAATCTGCAGTCGTTAGAACCGTGTCGTACAGCCTTTTTGTGATAAAACGCTAAAAAGTTTACCACTTTAAAAATCTTTTATCAAACGATGCGACATCCTGTCGCGTGCGGCTTGCTGGCAGTGGCTCGACGAGAGAATATTTGATTTATTTTTATTGAAGCCTGGCATTCAACCAGTAAAAAACTCTTTGTTGTAACTGATTTTTTATTTCATTATACTTTACGGAAATTATTTTTTAAGCGAACTTTCTTTTCCGCTGTTTGAGGTTTGTATGCTTACGTTAAAATTTGGTGGTACATCTATGGGTTCAGCCCGCAGAATGCTTGATTCTGTGGATATTATGACTGGTCGTGCAAAGACCGGCAGAATCAGCGTTGTCGTTTCTGCTGTTGCCGGGGTTTCTAATGCCCTGCAGGCTGCAATTGACGGGTGTATTCAGGGTGCTCAGCCGTCAAATTTTGTTAATAACATAAAGAAAACTCACGAAGAAATCTGTGCTGAACTCCAGTCAGCAGTTGAAGGCTTTGATGCCGCTTCAACAATGGCAAAAATTGAACCAAACTTTACAGAACTTGAAAAGCTTCTTGCAGGCGTTGCTTCTTTTGGAGAATGCCCTGAATCAATTCATTGCCGCATTATGGGAATGGGAGAATTGTGCTGTGTTCCAATCGTAAATGCAATTCTTCTTGCTAAAAAACAGAACGTTCTTGTTTTAGACAGCCGCAAATTTATCTTTGGAACAGGAAACCAGAAAGAATGTGACCCGGACTATGCCCGCACAAGCGATGCCCTGGGATCTTACCGCGACGGAGCAGAAGCAGGCCAGGCACAGATCCTTCTTTTTCCAGGTTTTGTGTGTGCTTGGACAGCTCATGCGGAAGATGAACCGAAAATGGGTCTTTTAGGACGTAATGGTTCTGACTTTTCTGCTGCAATAATCGGTTCGAGCCTTTCTGCCACTAAGGTTGAATTCTGGACGGACGTTGACGGAATCTATACAGCAGACCCGCGCGTTGTAAGCGATGCAATTTTAGTTGATGACATGACTTACGAAGAAGCAATGGAACTTTCTTTCTTTGGTTCAAAAGTCCTTCATCCAAAAACCCTGGCTCCCCTCGTTGCAAAAGGAATAGAAGCGTGGAGCTTAAATTCTCATAATCCTTCTGCACGCGGAACAAGAATCGGCCGTGGCCCGTTTGAGTCAGAAAAAAATGTTGGTCCTGTCTGTGGAATTTCCTGCTTAAAAAATACTGCCCTTGTTTCTGTAAGCGGCGGCGGAATGAAAGGAAAGACAGGTATTGCAAGCCGGATTTTTGCAGCCGTAAGCCGTGCCGGAATCAGCATGCTTTTAATTACTCAGTCTTCTTCTGAATATACGATTTCGTTTTGTGTAAGACAGGCTCAGGCGGTTTTGGTAAAAGATGTTCTTGAAGCAGAATTTGCCTTTGAAATCCGCGAAGGAGTAATCAATCCTGTAAGCGTAATTGAAAACTGTGCAATCGTTTCGATCGTCGGAGACGGAATGAAGGAAAACCGCGGGGTTGCAGGAAAATTCTTTAATGCACTTTCAAGCCGCAGCATAAACATTCTTGCAATTGCCCAGGGCTCAAGCGAACGCTCAATTTCTACTGTAATTGCCGGTGAATATGGCGACATTGCAGTAAAGACGACACACCGCTTTTTCTTTAATACGACTCAGCCTGTTGAAGTTTTTGCTTTTGGAGCTGGAACAATTGGCGGAGCACTGCTTGATCAGATTTTTGAACAGCAGAAAAAACTTAAGGAACAGAATATTGATATAAAGGTCTGCTGTATTTCTACATTGAGCGGAATGCTGCTCGACGGAAACGGCCTTGATTTAACCGACTGGAGACAGAAAGTTGCTGCATCCGGAAAGAAAACAAATCTTGATGAAATCTTAAAGTTTGTAAAGGAAACAAAGCCTTTAAATCCGATTTTTGTTGACTGTACTGCAAGCTATGATCTGCCTGAACGTTATCTTGATATCCTTAACGCAGGAATGAACATTGCAACTCCAAACAAACGCGCAAATTCAATGAGCATGGATTATTACAAAAAGCTCCGCGAAACTGCAAATAAAAATCATGTGCGCTTCCTTTACGAAACAAACGTTGGTGCAGGACTTCCGATAATCGATACCCTGCAGAATCTGTTTAAATCCGGTGACAGACTTGTCGGCTTTAGTGGAATTATGTCGGGCTCTCTTTCCTATATTTTTGGAAAACTCGATGAAGGCAAAAAGTTTAGCGAAGCCGTAAAAGAAGCTAAAGAAATGCGCTTTACTGAACCGGATCCACGCGACGACTTAAAGGGCACAGACGTTGCCCGCAAGGCAATGATCATTGCCCGCGAATCTGGAATTGAAATTGAACTTTCTGACATAAAGATGAATTCAATCTTCCCGGAAGATTTTTCGATCGAAGGAAGTGTTGATGAATTTATGGCACGCTTAAGTGAAGTTGATTCTTACTTTGAAGAAAAAATGGCTGCACTTAAAAAAGAAGGCAAGGTTCTTAGAATGGGGGCTTCGATTAGAGAAGGCAAGGTTTCTGTCGGAATGCTCGAAGTCGGCGTGAATGATCCTCTGTACGGCGTAAAAGGCGGAGAAAATGCATTCGTCTTTGAAACTGCACGCTACACACCAATTCCTCTGACTGTACGCGGTTACGGTGCAGGAGCCGGGGTTACTGCAGCCGGTGTCTTTGGCGATGTTTTAAGGACTGTAAGCTTTAATCTCAGTAAATAAAACTGGGGTTTTAGGGGCGTAAGCCCCTAGGCGAAGGGTCACAACTTCGTGTTGTGTCAAGAAACGTTGTTTCTTGCGGTCAACTAAAACTTACGCGCCGTCCTTGGCGCAATATTGCAGAAAAGTTTGGGTTGTGGAAACTGTTCTTTTTGCGCGCAGGGGAAGGCTTTCCCCTCCCTAACTTAATTCAACGTAGGTTTTTCCAAAGCCCCCGTCTTCAGGTTCTGCATAATGAAAATCCTTTACGGCAGGATACTGCGACAGATAATTCTGAACTGACTGCTGCAAAATGCCGTTTCCTTTTCCGTGAATAATCGAAAAGTTTTTAAAATTGTGAATCTGACAGAGATCTAACTGGCGGGCCAATGCCTTTATTGCTTCTTCTTCTCGCATTCCTAAAAGGCGGAGTTCAAAAACAGGTTTTGCCTGACCGCTGGCGTCTTCTGAAAGTTCTATGCTTACGGTTGCACGCACAACAGACGGTTTTACGAGTTCAAGATCTTTTTCCTTTAATTCCATGCGGATTGAACCCAGCTGAACCGACCACACGCCTTTTTTTGTCTGAGAAATTAAGTTTCCCCTTCTTTTTGTAAGACGGTGCAATACTTCAGCTCCTGCCTTAAACTCCAGAGGAATATCCTGCTCTGGCAGAACCTTTGTTACAAAGGCTGAAGAAGCCTGTGCGCTTAGTTTGTCGGCTTCGTCCTGTGAATACGTGCTTTTTGCAAGTGCGAGTGCTTCTGAGTTACTCAGCTTTTTCTTTGTTTTCTTGCTTGAATTTTTTTTGTCCAGAGAACCCTGAGTTATGAGCATTCCGTTTTCTGCCCTGACTGGTGCGTTGCGGAGTTTTTGTTCGAGTTCTTCTTTTTGTTTTTCGAGGCGGAGTTTTTCTGCTTCGATCTGCTCTTCGTTTTGTTCAACTTTGTGCGTAAGCTCGTTTAAGAAAGTTTTTACGCTGAGTGTTTTTTCGCGGTTGATTTCTCCTTCGCGCAGTGTGCGTACGAGGTTTTCCAGCTTTCTGCGGGTTTCGCTTACGAAAATGCCGGATTCAAGCTGTTCCCTTTCTTTTAATTCAAGTTCGCGTTCCTGGAGTTTCTGCATTTTCTGCTGGAATTTTAATTCTTTTTCTGCCAGCTGTCTTTCTCGTGCCTTTGCTTCTTTTTCGAGTTTTGCAACCTGGACGTGTTTTTCTGTAAGACCTTTTATGAGGGTGCTTACGTCGGCCTGCTCGCTTTGAATGTATTCTTTTGCCTTTTCTACTGTTGCTGCCGGAAGCCCTGAACGCTTTGCAATGTCGAGGGCGTGGCTTTCTCCCGGAATTCCCATTAAAAGACGGTAATTCGGGCTTAAGGTGTCGCTGTCAAAATCTACGCTTGCGTTGATGCAGTACGAGTTTGTGTAGCCGTAGTTTTTCAGGATTCCGTGGTGAGTTGTAACCAGAACAAAGGCTTTTGCCTTTATGAGCTGGTCTAAGACTGCCATTCCGATTGCTCCTCCTTCCTGAGGGTCGGTTCCGCTGCCTAATTCGTCGAGAAGAACAAGGCTTTTTTCGTCTGCATGCTTTACGGCTGCTGCAATGTTTTTCATGTGGGCAGAAAAAGTTGAAAGACTCTGGTCAATTGACTGTTCGTCGCCAATGTCTGCAAAAAGTGAATTAAATACAGGCAGTCTTGTTCCGTCTTTTGCCGGAAGCGGGAATCCAGTCTGGTTTAATAATGCAAAAAGGGCGAATGTTTTTAAGCTTACTGTTTTTCCGCCGGTGTTTGGACCTGTAATTATTAAGACTCTTTTTTCCGGAAGAAATTTCATGTCTATTGGAACTGCCTTTTCTCCAAGTAAAGGATGCCGTGCTGCGTTTAATGCAGGAGGAATAAAAGAGCCGTCTTCCTGCCGGCACAAAAGTGCATAAGTGCAGTTGTTTGCAATTCCCCAGCGGGCTGCTGCGCATGTCTGGTCGAGCTTTATTAAAACTTTTAAGGAAAGGCGCAGGCTTTCTGTGTATGGCGAAAGTTTTGCCGTAAGTTCTGTAAAAATCTTTCGGGTTTCGCTTTGCAGGTGGAATTCTTCCTGAATAAGTTCGTTGTTCTTTCTTACAACCTCGTCTGGTTCAACAAAGATTGTCTGCCCTGAGGAACTTACTTCGTGCACAATTCCGCTGATGCGTGTTCTCATATTTGCTTTTACAGCAAGAACCTGGCGGTCTGCACGGAATGCCGGAACGTTACTTGCAAGGGCGGGTGCTAAACTTGAATCGCTTGTGTATTTTTTCAGTGCACTTGCAATTTCCGTGTGGAGGCGTGCAATGTTTGAACGGATTTCCCTTAAGACAGGAAGATCTTTTAACTGCCCGTCTTTGTCTAAAACCCTTGAAATTTCGTTTTTAACGGCAGAAAGTTCCTGTAAATTAAGGCTTTGAGCAAGAGAAAGAAGTTTTTTTACGCTTAAAGTTTTTGAAGCTAAGTTTATTGAATTTTCTGCTTCCAGGGCAGAAGCTGCAAACTGCAGGATTGCAAAAATCTGGCTCTGTTCAAGAGTTGTTCCTTCAACTTTTAAAAATTTTAAGAAAGAGTGAATCGGTCCCCAGCTTTTTATTCCTGCATTTGTTTTTGTGTTTAAAATTCTTTCCCATTCACGGCTTAAATTTTTTAATTCTTCAATTTTGTCTGTCTGAGTGAGTGGAAGTTTTGTTTTTAATAATTGTGAAGATTCTTCGCCTGCACAAAATCCGGCAATTGTGTCGCGGATTCTGAAATATGCAAGATCTTCGAGTGTTTTTTGATGCCACATTTTTTTAGTCTGTCCAGTTGCCGCTTTTTATTTCTTCGCTGATTCTTTTCCAGCTTTCAAACCGTTCTTCGCTTATAACGCCGGAATACACGGCTTCCTGGATTTTGCAGCCCGGCTCTGTCGTGTGCGTGCAGCTTAAGCCAAAATTGCATTTTCCGATTAAAGGTGCCATTTCCCTGAAATAAAGTGCAAGGTCGTCGGCTTCTATTCCGTGCAGGACAAATCTTCTGACTCCCGGAGTGTCGATGATTGAAGCAACTGGTCCGTGGATTCCGCCTGTTAAGGATTCGTTTAGCTTTATATGTAAAAGAGTTCCCTTTGTTGTCGTGTGGCTTCCTTTTCCGTATTTTTTGGAAAGGCTTCCTGTTTTTAAGACAACGGTGTCGTCAAGAACGTTTACGAGGGAAGATTTTCCAACTCCAGACTGTCCGACAAGGGCACTGAGTTTATTGTGAATAAGGCTGGCAAATTCAACCAGGCCTTCGCCTGTTTTTGCAGAAATCTTCATGACTTTATAGCCAAGACCTTCCCATATGCTTACCTGGTTTAAAAAGTCCGGATCCTGGGCAGAAGGAAGATCACATTTATTTATAAGGATTACAGGTTCGATTCCCTGACGTTCTGCCTGCACAAGTTCGCGGTCTATAAAGCGCGGGCGGAAGTCCGGTTCACCCGGGGTTGTTACAAGAATTATGTAGTCGAGGTTTGCTGCAAGAAGCTGTGGAGAACGCCCCTTTACGTTCCAGCGTACAAATTCATTTTTGCGTGGAACTAAAGCCGTTATCTGACCTTTTTTTTCTTCAAGACTGGCTACTTCAATTTCGACAATGTCGCCCGGAGCGAGCGGATTGTAGTATTTTTTGTCTGATTTTAATCTTTTACTTTTGAGGGCGCATGAGCGTACTATAAAACTTCCGTCTTCGTCGGAAACTGATTCAACATCAAAAACGTTGTTTGAGCCGCTAAGGACGGTTCCTGTCAGATGATTCATAAAGTTGATTTTACGGAAGATTGAAAGGTTTTTCAAGGTAAGAGCTTTGCATTGTGCGCGCTCGCTCCGCGGTTCGACTCCGTTTTTCTGTCTCGCATAAAAAAAAGACACCCCAATGGATGTCTTTCTGTCTCGATTTTTTGTTTTTTAGCTCCAACGGGAGTCGAAGCCCTCTGGTCGCAGACGTCGTGTCTGCTCCCACCGGGCCGTCTACGCTCGCTGGCGGTGCCATCCTTGGCACCTTTTCGCCTCGCCGGCGCGCTCGCTCCGCGGTTCGACTCCGTTTTTCTGTCTCGCATAAAAAAAAGACACCCCAATGGATGTCTTTCTGTCTCGATTTTTTGTTTTTTAGCTCCAACGGGAGTCGAACCCGTCTCTCCGCCTTGAGAGGGCGATGAACTGAACCGATATTCGATGGAGCCATAAATAAAAAAGCTGACCTTAAGTCAGCTCTTTTTATTCCCCAAGGAGGATTCGAACCCCCACAGTCAGAACCAGAATCTGAAGTGCTACCATTACACAATCGGGGAAAGTGAATGTTCCAATAATCTATACGAATCAAAAAAAAGTGTCAATAGCGATTTTATAAAAAATTAAAAAAAATTAATTTTTTTTTTAATTTGCATTGGTTGCATTGAAAATATCTTTTTTTTAAACTTTGTTTTATGAAAGAAATTGAAAACATAAAAACATTTATTTTTGATATGGACGGAGTTCTTTTGGATACGGAAAGTCTTTGTAAAAAATGCTGGAGACTTGCGGCAGAAGAACGCGGCCTGAAAAATGTAGACGAGGTTTATTATAAATGCGTAGGGCAGGCAAGCCAGGATACACTGCGCAACCTGCAGGATTTTTTTGAAAAGCAGGATAAAAATTTTGTAGCAGAAGAATGGTATGAATACGCAAAATCCTTTTTTTATAAGGTTGAAGAATCCCAGGGATTAGAAAAAATGAAGGGCGCAGAAGAATGTTTAAAGCGTCTTTCTGAAAAAGGCTGTATTCTGGCACTGGCAAGCTCTACAAGGCGCACGAGTGTGGAACGCCAGCTTACAAGGGCCGGGCTTATAAAATATTTTAAGACACTTACCTGCGGCGACAGCGTAAAACACTCTAAGCCGGATCCTGAAATTTATACGAAGGCCTGTGCTTCTGTTGGTGTGCTGCCGCAGGATTGTGCAGCTGTCGAAGACAGCCCGAACGGTGTAATTTCTGCATACAGGGCCGGCTTAAAAGTTATAATGGTTCCAGATCAGATACAACCGACTGACGAAATAAAAAAAATGTGCACGGCAGTTTTAACTTCTCTGGACGAACTTGAACCGTAATAAAAAGAAATTGAATTGGTGGGCGGGTGGCAGGCGTACTTTTACGCCGGTTGAGCCAAGTCGAAACCAGCGTAAAACTATGTAAGCTGACATTCGAGTTCTTATTGTTAGTGATTTTTGATTTTGATATAATCGCGTCTGAAATTTTTTATTTTTTATCAGGAAACAAAAATGGCTATTGATTTTTCGAAAATGCGCAACATTGGAATTATGGCGCATATTGATGCTGGAAAAACTACAACTACAGAACGCATTCTTTTTTATACCGGAAAAATTCATAAAATCGGCGAAATCGACGACGGCGCTGCAACAATGGATTTTATGAAGCAGGAACAGGAACGCGGAATTACAATCGCTTCGGCAGCAATTACAACTCAGTGGAACGGATACACAATCAATATAATCGACACTCCGGGACACGTAGATTTTACTGCGGAAGTTGAACGTTCACTTCGTGTCCTTGACGGAGCTGTTGCCGTAATCTGTGCAGTTGACGGAGTTCAGCCGCAGACAGAAACAGTCTGGAGACAGGCTGACAGTTTTAATGTTCCACGTCTTTGTTTTGTAAACAAAATGGACAGAATCGGGGCAGATTTTTTCTATTCAATTAACGATGTAAAAGAAAAATTCGGTGCAAATACGATTGCCCTGCAGATTCCTATTGGTCAGGGTGAAGATTTTGAAGGCCTTATTGATTTAATCAAAATGAAGGAAATCCGATGGAATGAAGAAGATGAAGGCGAAACCTTTACAGAATCTGACATTGCTCCACAAAGAATGGAAGAAGCTCAGAAATGGCGCAATAAACTGATCGACGATGTTGCTTCTGCAGATGATGAACTTGGAATGATTTATCTTGAAGGCGGCGAAATTACAGACGAAATGATAAAACAGGCCCTGCGCCGCTGTACAATTGCCCGCACTGCAGTTCCGTGTGTCTTAGGTTCTGCCCGCCGTGACAAGGGCGTTCAGCCATTGATTGATGCTGTAATTGACTATCTTCCATGCCCGACAGACGTTCCGCCTGCAAAGGGAATTCACATTAAAAAAGATAAGGAAGAAGAAGTTGAAGTTCCATGCGACGAAAAAAAAATGCCTCTCGGACTTGTGTTTAAGATTCAGCAGGACAAGGATATGGGTGCGCTCTGCTTTGTCCGTGTTTATTCAGGAAAATTTACTGCAGGAAGCCAGTATTTAAATGTCGGTAAAAAGAAGCGTGAACGCGTAAACAGAATCCTTCGCGTAAATGCAAACCGCATGGAACAGATGGACAGCGTAAGTGCCGGCGATATTGCTGTTTTTGTCGGCTTAAAACTTGCTTCAACTGGAGACACTCTTGGTTCAGAAGGAATGCCGGTAATGCTCGAAAGCTTAAAGTTCCCTGAACCTGTAATTTCCGTTGCAATTGAACCTGAAACACTTTCTGACAAAGACAAGCTTGTAGAAACTCTTGCCGTTATGAGCCGCGAAGATCCTACATTTACAAGCCACGAAGACGCAGAAACAGGTCAGCTTATTATCAGCGGAATGGGCGAACTACATCTCGATGTTCTTGTTACGAGAATGAAGGACGATTTTGGAGTAAAAGCAAACGTTGGTGCTCCTCGCGTAACTTACCGCGAATCTGTAAGCACGGAAGCAGAAGAATCCTGCACCTGGGAGAAAAACCTTGCAGGAAAAGACAATTATGCAGGTCTTTCAATCAAACTGCAGAAGAATGAACAGGGAAAAGGAAATACTTATACCTGCCTTGTTCATGGCGGCGAAATTCCGGATGAAATTTACGATGCTGTAAAAGCAGGAATCGAAAACTCATTTGCTTCAGGAATTCAATACGGCTATCCTTGTGCAGATGTTGGCGTAACCGTTACAAAAATTGACTACAACGAACTTACGGCAACTCCGTTTGCATTTACGGCCTGTGCTGCCCAGGCTTTTGACGAAGCTGCAGGAAAGGCTCAGCCAGTAATTCTTGAGCCGGTAATGAACGTTGATATTACCTGCCCGGTTGAATTTGTAGGCGAAGCAATCAGCCAGATTACCCAGCGCGGAGGAATTATCAGCGGTCAGGATTCAAAATCTACCGGCGAAATTATCCACTGTACAGCTCCAATGGCAAAAATGTTCGGATTTTCTACAAACCTTCGTTCAGTAACCCAGGGCAGGGCAAGTTTCAGCATGGAATTTGCACACTTCCAGGTAAAACAGGGCGGCCTGGACAACGCCGGACTTTAAAAGTAAAAATTGAGCTTTAAATAAAGCAAATGTCGAACTTTGTTACGGAAAATGTCAAATAGCCGTAGGAGAGGTTCTGACACAAACGCACCTTGCGCTTGTCGCAACCGTGCGGCTTGCTGGCAGGTTCTCGACGGGAGGCTATTTGAATATTTTTTAGGAGGTGTTCGACGTTTATCTGAGATCTTAAAAAAAAAGTGATTTTTTTTTAAGAAATTTGCAAAATTGCTGTTGACTAAAAAATCACTTTTAGATAATATAATACTCGTTCCGCGGGGATGGTGGAATTGGTAGACACGCCAGCTTGAGGTGCTGGTGACGCAAGTCGTGGCTGTTCAAGTCAGCTTCTCCGCAGAGTTAAAGGACTGTTCGATTAGAGCAGTCCTTTTTTATTTTATGCAGAACTTTGGACTTATGCGTTAGGGATAGTAAGGGCACCGAAGGTGTGGGGCTGAACAGCCCCATGCAGCGCGTAAGGCGCGGAACCCTGGATAGCCCGACGGCACAAAGTGCCGGAACGCCCGATAAAAGGAAAAATTATGCTTGCTGTTTTAATAAACTGTTTTGCGATTGTTGCAGGTTCTTTAATCGGAGTTTTTTTTGCAAAAAAAATTCCTCAGAAAATGACGGATTCAATTACTTTTGCCTGTGGCGGAGTTACTTTTATTATGGGAATCCAAATGGCATTAAAATATCACAATGTTGTCTATCTTGCCCTTGCCATTATTTTAGGTGGAATTACTGGAACTGCCCTCGATATTGACGGTGCGGTTTTAAAGGCTGGAAAAGCACTTGCGCGCTTGTTTAAGCAGGACGTTCAGGAAGAAGAAAAAAGTTTTGATTCTTCCGGCGTAAAAACTGCAGCAGAAATAAACACCGGAACGGCTCAGTTTTCGAGCGGAAAACCAAAAAAGAATTTTGCCTACGCTTTTTTAAATTCTTCCGTGCTGTTTTGTGTCGGTGCAATGGCGATTATTGGTTCGTTTAAGGCCGGAATCGAACACGATTATTCAATTATTCTTTTAAAATCAATTCTCGACGGTTTTATTGCGATTGGAATGGCGGTTGCAATGGGTGTTGGAACTGCTTTCAGTGCGCTTTCAATTTTTATTTACCAGGGCGCACTTACAGTTTTGTCTTACTGGATTGCTCCTTTTGTTACAGATCAGCTTTTAGACGAAATTACAGGCAGTGGCGGACTTTTAATCGTTTTTATCGGCCTTAATATTATGGCAATTAAAAAAATAAAGACAGCAAATTATCTTCCTGCGGTGCTTTTTACGGCTCTTTTTGTAGAAGCCGAACCTTTTGTAAAATCGCTGTTTTAGTTTTTTTTCTGGACGGCATTTGTCCGTAAGGCGCTGTGCTTTGTTTACGGGGCATTTGCGTGGAGAAACAATCAGAATGTTCTAAAGGACTCCACGGATGGCGCATAAAGACAGTTGACCGCAAGAAATGCAAATGCATTTCTTGGCGCGACAGGAGGTCGCACGCAATCCGGCGTAGGTTTTGTTTTATCCCGTAGGCATCCTTAAAAAAGCATTGAAAATGATTTTTTAGAGATGCCCTAATTTCAATCTTCCATAGCGTAAAATCTTAAAAAAATAAAAATACATAATTGAATTCAATCTGTTTTTTTTTTAATATAGAGCGCATAATCTAATCCCTTATTCGCCACGAGGAGGAAAACTAAATGGCAAAGGTTGAACTTAAAGAGGTTACAAAGGTTTACGACGGTGATGTTCTCGCTGTTGAAAAATCAAATGTAACAATTGAACACGGAGAATTCTGTGTATTTGTAGGACCATCTGGTTGTGGTAAATCTACAACACTTCGTATGATTGCAGGTCTCGAAGACATTACCGGCGGTGAACTTTACATTGACGGTGAACTTATGAACGACATTCCGCCAAAAGACCGCAATATTGCAATGGTATTCCAGAACTATGCTTTGTATCCGCACATGACTGTTTACGATAACATGGCATTTGGTCTTAAAATCCGTAAAACTGACAAGGCAGAAATTGATCGCCGCGTTCGCGAAGCTTCAAGAATCCTTGACCTTGATAACTATCTTACACGTAAGCCAAAGGCTCTTTCCGGTGGACAGAGACAGCGCGTTGCAGTTGGCCGTGCTATTGTTCGTTCTCCAAAAGTATTCCTTTTCGATGAACCTCTTTCTAACCTTGACGCTAAACTCCGCGTTTCAATGCGTGCAGAAATTTCTGACCTTCATCATCGTCTTAAGGCTACAATGATCTACGTTACACACGACCAGATCGAAGCCATGACAATGGGTACAAAAATCGTTGTAATGTCAGAAAAACGCATTCAGCAGATTGGAGAACCTCTGTATCTTTACAATCACCCGATCAACAAATTTGTTGCCGGATTTATCGGAACTCCTCCAATGAACTTCTTTAAAGTAACAATCGAAGCCAGCGGTGAAGGCGTTATTGCTAACGAAGGTTCATTTACACTTGTTCCAACTGCAGAACAGCAGAAACATCTTAAGGCTTATGTTGGAAAACAGGTTTGGTTTGGTGTTCGCCCAGAAGATCTTGAATATCATGAATCTCCGGCAGCACAGAACAACATGGCTGTAAAAGTTACAAACAAAGAACCACTTGGTGCAGAAACTCACGTATTTGTACAGGTTCAGAATGTAAGCATCGTTGCAAAGTGTGACCCTGTTGTAAATCCACAGCTTGGAGACACTATCAACCTTACTCCAAAAATGGATCGTTCAAAATTCTTTGATCTGGATACAGAAGTTAACATCTGTGAACCAGAAATCAAAAAAGAATGGTAATTTTGCATAATAGAATGTAAGAAAAAAGACCGGGGTGTTCCGGTCTTTTTTTTATGCAGTAAAAACACTCTGACGACTGCTTTAAGATTATAAAAGACATAACAGTGTAAAAATAACAAAAAAATCAAAACTCTTGACATAATACGGGGGGGGGGGTATGCTTTCTTCCATATTTTTTTTACATAGGAGTTTTGTATGAAAAAAATTGCTGGCTTAATGGCTGCTATTGCTTTTATGTCTTGTTTTAGTTTAGCTTCTGCTAAATCAATGGGATTGGGATCGCTTTCTAAAAATCTTTCTAAGCTTGCAGGTGATTCAACTGCTGTTACAGGAACAATTCCTGAGGGAAGAGAACTGCTTCCTGCTGTTTTTGCGATCATTGATAATGGAAATGGTTCGGATGATAAAACAAGTGGTTACACTTATCTTTATAAAGCAGATGTTGATGGTGGTGTTTACGCTATAAAATCCATTCTTTTTATGAAGATTCTCGGAGGTATGCAGAAACAGGTTCAGGATATTGAAATTTCTGAAAAAGATGGAACTTATTCTGTTAATGCAAAGAGTATTTATAGCGTTTCTGTAAACGGTTCCGGAGCTGAAACTGGTGAACGTACAGAATCTATGGTATCTTCCAGAAACAAATTAAATAAAATGATTGGAGAAGATATCGAAAAAACTCTTGCACTTTCTGATGCTGAATACGAAGTTTTTGCAAAAAAAGCTTATACTGATTTGACTGTTCTTCAGGCTGTTGCAATGAATTCTGCAAATAAATTAAAAGCTAAACTCTGGTTTAAAAAACACCCGGTTGAAGGTTCTGATATTAATACAAAGGCACTTGTAGTTAACATTGATGAAAGCAAGGTTGAAGGATATTCATATAAATTGAGCTGTCTTTTCAGCCCAAAAGATACTGATTTAAAACCTGTTACAATTGTTGTATATACAAACAATGATGAAGTTATTGAGTACAAAGAAGAATCTATGGTTGATATTACTGGAAAAATCTCAAAAATTTCATTTAATGATTCCGTTACGGGATATGAAATTTCTTACATTACTGTAACACAATAAAAAATACTGAATTTGCGCTGTCCCTGTCGCAGCGGTTAAAAAATTCAAAAAACAAAAAAAAAGCACTGGTTTTTCAGAAAATTCAATTTCTTTAACCGGTGCTTTTTGTCTTTGGTGGCTTTGCATTTCTGTTCTGTTTTTTTACCAGACGAATAAATCGGCGCAGTTCCTCTCTCCGCCTGAAATATCGATTGCCTGTCCTGTACAGAATTTGTTTACAGCAGTTAAAAAGTAAATCCATTCTGCGGCTTCCTGAGCTGTTGCCCAGCGTTTTAACGGGGTAACGTCCATTATTTTTTTCCACAGTTTTTTATCTTCCATTACTTGAGCGTTTAATTCTGTAATAACGCCGCCAAAGCACACTGCATTTGCTGTTGCCCTGTATTCGTTTGCAAGCCTTATGGCAACGTTTTTCATGTAACCGACAATTCCTGCTTTTGAAGCAACATAGAAAGGAAATTCATTGCCGTTGAGGGCAGAAACAGAAGCGTTAAAAAGTACGGATTTTATCTTGGGCTGGAATGCATATTTTGCTGTTACATTCATTGTTCCCAGAAGATTCGTGTTTATGTCTTTTTCGCCTTCGCTGCATTCAAGGCTGGCAGTTTGAATTCCTGCATTGTTTATGAGAATTTCGATTCCGCTAATGTCTGGCAAAGAAGAGTTTTTTGAAATATCGGCAGTAAAATGAGTGTAATTTTTTGAATCCGGAATGTCATTTGCTGCAGAAATTGTGTCGCCCTGAATGTCGAGCCCGTAAACTTCGTGATTTTCTGCAAGGAATTTAGTAGCGCAGGCTCTTCCTATGCCACGGCTTGTTCCTGTTATTAAAACTTTCATTTTGACCTTTCCTTCTATGTAATTTTTATAAAAAGCAGATGAACTTTGATTTTATTTTACAAAAAAATATAAAAACAGCCGTAGCCAAGGTTCTCTCTCCAAACGCACTTTGCGCTTGTCGCAACCGTGCGGATTGGAGAAGGTTCTTGGCGAGAGGCTGTTTTTTTTATGCGGGTTATTGAAATTCAGATTTTATTCAGTAATAAGATTATATATTTGTTATCTTGTTCCTGTTTTCTTTAGAGATGCTTTATATTCAAAATAATCTTTGCCTACGTTTTCTTTTTCCCACTGGCGGACAATTTTATAGCCCAGGCCGGAGAAAATAACTTCGCATAAAAGTTCAAAAAATGCTCCTACGGCAGAACAGATTACAACCTGTGTCCATGACCAGCCAAAGAAGATTTTCGAAACAACCGTAGCAAAGATAAAATTGTCTACAAACTGTCCTACCGCAGTTGAAATGTACGAACGTGCAGCAAATGCCAGAAATCCGTTGCCTTTTTGAATCCTGCCGATTGCTCCGTTTAAAACTGAATTGACAACCGACGAAGTAATCGAAGCCAGAGCTGAACCCAAAACAACATACCAGGAACCGCCAAAAGTTGCATTTAAGGCTCTGTTTACTTCCGGGTTTTCTGTTGCGTAGAATTCTCCCCACATTCCAGGAGCTTTAGAAAGCAGTGCAAAAATCAGCGTAAGGCAGAGATTTACAAAAAGAGCCAGAAACGAAACTTTGATCGAAGCCTTGGTTCCCCAGCGCTTGCAGATAACATCCATGCACAAAAACATGATCCAGCTGAATGTAAAACCGCAGTCGAGAGCCAGGTATTTATAGCTGACCAGTTCCTTGTTTGCAAGAAGGTTTGCACAGACAACCGACATAATAAAAAATGCAACTGTAAGGGAAGGAATGTTTCTCAAAAGAACCTTGTAGTCTTCGAGTTCAGAACGGAAAAAGTTAAAAAGTTTTTTCATAACTGTGTGGACGCAATAACGCCCGCCTCCATAAGAATTTTGATTTATAATGCGCAGGAGAATTATGAGGAATCATAAACTGCGCAGAAAAGAATCTATATTCTTAAAAGAAAAAATGCAAGATATGACAGTAAATGCAAAATATTCAAAATATGCAAAATACGGAAAATCACGGCTTATTGAGCAATGAATAAATAAATATTATAATCAAGGCGTTTTTCACAATATTCTTTTTATGAAAATCAACTTTTTTATTCTTTTTTTATAAGCAGATAATTATTCTGTTGTTTATTATTCAATAAAATTTAAATAGTGGTGGTTTGGACGCAGTATGAAAATTAATGGTTCGCAGATTGTAATTGAATGTTTAGTAGAGCAGGGTGTAGACACTGTTTTTGGTTATCCTGGTGGAAATATCCTTAATATTTATGACGCTCTTTACAGGAATTCTGACCGCATTAATCACATTCTTACTGCACACGAACAGGCCGCAGCCCACGCTGCTGACGGTTATGCACGTTCTACAGGACGCGTAGGCGTTTGTATGGCAACTTCAGGTCCTGGAGCTACAAACCTTGTTACAGGAATTGCAACCGCTTACATGGATTCTGTTCCAGTCGTAGCAATTACCTGCAATGTTGGAACTCCACTTCTTGGTAAAGATACCTTCCAGGAAATTGACATTACAGGCGTTACCCTTCCAATTACAAAACATAACTTTATGGTAAAAAAGGTTGAAGACCTTGCTGATATAATCCGTCAGGCATTTATAATTGCAAAGTCAGGAAGACCAGGCCCTGTTTTAATCGATATTCCAAAAGACATTACTGCCGCTTTCTGTGAATTTGAACCTTTAAAGAAGGGCGACAGTGGTCTTGATTCCCTTATAAAAGAAAATTCAAACTTTAAGCGCGTTGTAACCGTAAAAGTTCCTTCTGATGAAGAAATTAAAAAAGCAGCAGAAATAATCAATAAATCTGTCCGCCCTGTAATCTATGCCGGCGGTGGAATTAAAATTTCTGGTGCAGAAAAAGAACTTCTTGAATTTGCAGAAAAAGCACAGATTCCGGTTTCAGAAAGCCTTATGGGCCGCGATGTGTTCCCGGCTGATCATCCTCTTTGTACTTGGATGGTTGGAATGCACGGAACCAGGGCAAGCAATATGGCAGTTACAGAAAGCGACCTTGTTTTAGCCCTCGGTTCACGCTTTTCTGACCGCGTAATCGGAGATCCTAAAAAATTTGCAGAGCACGCAACTGTATTCCATATTGACATTGATCCGGCAGAAATCAATAAAAACATTCCTGCTGGTGCTGAACTTGTCGGTGATTTAAAATCAATCCTTACAAGACTTATTCCGCTGATTGAAAAAAAAGAAAGACCGGAATGGATTGAAAAAATTGAAGGCTGGAAAAAAGAAATTCCTGCAAGTTACAATACTGTAAAAGCAGATTCTGTAAATCCAAAGTTTATGCTCGAAACTGTAAATAAATATGCAGGCGACGACGCTTTTATTACAACAGAAGTCGGTGAACATCAGATGTGGACAGCTCAGTTCTATCCGTTTAAAAAGCCGAGAACCTTCCTTACTTCCGGCGGACTTGGAACAATGGGCTACGGAACCGGGGCTGCAATGGGAGCTCAGATTGCAAATCCTTCCGGACGCGTTGTTCATATTGCAGGAGACGGTTCATTCCGCATGAACTGCAACGAACTTTGTACGATTGCCCGCTACAACCTGCCGATTGTTATTGTTCTTGTTAATAACGGCACTTTAGGCAATGTTCGTGTATGGCAGAAACTCTTTTACGAAAAACGCTACAGCCACACAACTCTTGATTTTGGACCAGACTGGCGCAAACTTGCCGACGCTTACGGAATCGGCTATTTAAAAGCCAGTAACAATGCTGAATTTGAAAAAGTCTTTAAAGAAGCCTTTGATCAGAAAAAGCCGTTCATTGTAGATACGATTGTTGATATTGACGAAATGATTTTCCCGATGGCAATTCCTGGAAAACCAATCGACGAACAGATGATGTCCTGGGGAAATTAAAAGCAGTCTGCAAAAAAAAAATCCTCGTTGAGCATAAACAGCAAAATCATTATAATCGCTGATTATGCAGAAAAATACATCGCACGGAACAATGACTAAAGATAATCATGCAGCTTTGTGGCACGGACGTTTTGCAGAAGGTCCTGATGCAGCTGCAGTTGAATTTGAGACTTCCATTCACGTGGATGAACGCATGGCCTTAGACGATATTCATGGCTCTAAGGCTCATGCTTCAATGCTTTGTTCTCAGAAAATCATTTCAGAAAAAGAAAATAACGAGATTCAGTCCGGGCTTGATTCAATTGAGTCTGACTTAAAGTCTGGTGCACTCCAGATTGACTACTCTGCAGAAGATATTCATTCATTCATCGAAGCAACTTTGACAGACAGAATCGGCGAAAGCGGAAGAAAACTTCACACAGGCCGCAGCCGTAATGATCAGATTGCCCTGGACGAACGCCTTTATTTAAGACGCGTAATTCCAGAGCTGCAGAAACAGCTTGCTTCCTTAATAAAAACTTTAGCAGATATTGCCAGCAAACACACAACTTCGCTTTTAACAGGCTACACCCACATGCAGCACGCTCAGCCCGGGACCCTAGCTCAGCATCTTTGTTCCTGGGCTTGGATGCTTGTCCGCGACTATGAACGTCTTGGTGACAGCTTAAAGAGAGTTTCCCTTTCTCCACTTGGCAGCGGCGCACTTGCCGGTTCTGACCTTCCGTTAAACCGCGAAAAGGTTGCAGAACTCTTGGGCTTTGACGGAGTTACTCAAAATTCTTTGGACAGCGTTGCAGACCGCGACTATTGCATTGAATTTACGGGCGATTTTGCCCTGATTCAAATGCACCTAAGCCGCATGTGTGAAGAAGTAGTTTACTGGTCAACTACAGAGTTTGCCTTTATTGATTTGAGCGAAAAATGGTCAACAGGCTCTTCAATCATGCCTCAGAAAAAAAATCCTGATTTTGCAGAACTTATCCGCGGACGCACAGGCAAGGTTTATGGCGACCTTGTAAACCTTCTTACAATGATGAAAGCCCTTCCAATGAGCTATGACCGCGACATGCAGGAAGATAAGGCTCCTCTTTTTGACGCTTTAGACTGTGTTCAGGGAAACATAATTGTTTTTGAAGCAATGATTGCCAGTGCAAAATGGAATAAAGAAAAGATGGCAGCAAGCTGCGAAGGTGGTTTTGCCAATGCTACCGATGTTGCCGACTATCTTGTCTGTAAGGGAATTCCTTTCAGAACGGCTCATTCTCTTGCAGCTCAGTGTGTTCGTCTTGCAATTGATACAGGCCGAAATGCTATCGAAGAACTTACGCTTGCAGAAGTAAAGGCAATAAGTCCGCTTTTTGAAGCCGATCTTTTTGAAAAAATTACGCCCGAAGCCTGCATGCGTGCAAGAAAAACGACAGGCGGTCCGAGCCCTGAACAGACAGAAGCACAGATTAAAAAACTTCTTTCCTTTTGTAATGGAAAGTGTTAATTTACGGGCGTTCCGGCAGTAAACTGCCGTCGGGTGTTCCGCACTTGCGCTATCCGCTTCATTCGCTTACGCGAACGGCGTTGCCGGTGCTCCACCCCCTAACGCGTACAAAGTATAAATTTTTATTTTGGAGTAAAAATATGAAAAAAACGTTTGTTGTTCTTGCATTTGCCTTAGCTGTTGCAATGCTCTCAGGCTGTTCAAAAAAAACAGCAGAAGATAATTCCCTCGAAGCTTTAAAAAGCCGTGGAGAATTTATCCTTGGTCTCGATGATTCTTTCCCGCCAATGGGCTTTAGAGATGATTCAAACGAAATCGTAGGTTTTGACATTGACCTTGCAAAAGAAGTTGCTTTGCGTCTTGGCGTAAAATTCCGTGCCCAGCCGATTAACTGGGATTCAAAAGAGCAGGAACTTGCAACCGGAAACGTTGACTGCATCTGGAACGGCCTTACAATCACAGAAGAAAGAAAAAATGCACTTTCTTTTTCCAAGCCTTATTTAAAGAATGCCCAGGTTTTAGTTGTCCGCCAGAATTCCGGTATTAAAAATCTTGCAGGCCTTGCCGGCAAGAACATTGGTCTGCAGGCCGGTTCTTCTGCGGCAGATGCCCTTGAAGCTGCAACGGAGTTTAAGAGTTCTGTAAAATCTGTAATTGAGTTTAAAGACAACATTATGGCTCTTAACGACCTTGAAGTTGGCGGAGTTGACGGCGTTGTAATGGATCTCATCGTTGCAAACTATGCAATTGCAACATCTGATAAACCGTTCGTTGTCCTCGAAGAACAGCTTTCTCCGGAAGAATATGGAATTGCATTCCGCAAGAACGACGTAAAACTTACAGATGCAGTTCAGCAGACACTTGAAGCAATGTACAAAGACGGAACAGTAGAAAAGATTTCTGCAAAATGGTTCGGTTCTGACATTACTTCAATTGGTAAAAACTAACGGATTTTGAGTTTTTAATAATTACATATGGAATTTAGTTTATAAAAATTGTCAAATAGCCGTAGCCGGGGTTCTGTTCCAAAAACTGCAGTAATGACCGCCACGGATGGCGGATACAGACGGGCAAAAACTTAAAAAGTTTTTGCGATAAAGAAAATGACAGGAAGGCATTTTCTTTATCAAGGTTCCCTGCGAGAGGCTGTTTGATTTTTTTTCAGGAAATTAAAATTCCATTGATTTTTTTATAAAAAGATTATGGCAAAAATGATTTTAACAATGCTTCAGTCGAGCGTAGTTACGATTGAAGTTTTTTTTCTGACACTGATTTTTTCAATTCCTCTTGCCCTGCCGATTACAATGGCGCGCATGTCAAAAATAAAACCGCTGTCAATGCTGGCTAATGCATTTTTGCTCATAATCCGCGGAACTCCGCTCATGCTGCAATTGATTGTAGTTTATTTTGGTCCTTTCTACCTTTTCAGGCTTTCCTGGAACCGTTTTACAGCTGCAATCGTTGCACTTTCCGTAAATTATGCCTGCTATTTTGCAGAAATCTATCGTGGCGGCCTGCAGTCAATTCCTGCAGGACAGTACGAAGCTGCAAAAGTTTTAGGCTACACAAAGGTTCAGACATTTTTTAAGATAGTCCTTCCCCAGGTTGTAAAAAAAATAGTTCCACCGATCGGTAACGAAGTAATTACCCTTGTAAAAGACACTGCCCTTGTAAGCGTTATTGGAGTTGTAGAACTTTTAAGGACAGCCCAGACTCATTCAAGCCGTCTCTTCAGCACAACTCCGATTTTTATTGCAGGAATTTTTTACTTTGTAATGAACTGGCTTGTTACAGTCTTTTTTATTCAGTTAGAAAAAAAATTAGATTATTACCGCTAAAAAACTTTAAGGAACTGCAAGATGTCTATAATTTCCGTAAAAAATCTGAAAAAAAGTTTTGACGACGTAAATGTTTTTAATGATATTTCTTTTGAAATAGAAAAAGGTGAAGTCCTGGGCATTATCGGACCTTCAGGTTCCGGAAAGTCAACTCTTTTGCGTTCCATTGCACAGCTTGAGACAGTCCAGGGCGGAACTATTGAAATCTGCGGTCAAAGACTTGTAGCTGACGGAGTTTATGCAGACAGGAACACAAGACAGAAAATTGCCCTTAACCTTGGTTTTGTCTTTCAGAATTTTAATCTTTTTCCTCATTATTCAGTTTTAAAAAATATTGTAGATCCTCAGGTTTCTGTTTTAAAAATTTCAAAAGACGAAGCAGCTCAAAACGCCATGGCTTTGATAAAACGCATCGGCCTCAGCGGAAAAGAATCTCATTATCCGTGTGAACTTTCCGGCGGTCAGCAGCAGCGCGTAAGCATTGCCCGTTCACTTGCGTTAAAACCTGAAATCATGCTTTTTGACGAACCGACAAGTGCCTTAGACCCTGAACTTACAGGCGAAATCCTAAAAATTATCCGCGACCTTGCCAGCGAAAAAATGACGATGATTGTCGTAACTCACGAAATGGCCTTTGCCCGCGACATTAGCGATAAACTGATTTTTCTCGATAACGGTGCAATCGTAGAGCAGGGCGAACCAAAAGAAATCATAAACAACCCGAAAACAGACCGTATGAAGGAATTTTTAAAAAGATTCAACTCGAATTAAGTGAATTTGTGAAATATTGAAGTTTTTATAAACTAAATAATATGAATGAATGTCGAATTTGTTTTATGAAGAATGTCAAATAGCCGTAGGAGAGGTTCTGACACAAACGCATTCTGAGCGAAGCGAAGCATGCGGCTTGCTGGCAGGTTCTCGACGAGAGGCTATTTGAAGTGTTTTAGTGAAATTCGACATTTCCTTGAAATTAATTTTATTCAAAAAAATCCTTAAATTCAATTTTTGTAATCCGATAATTTAAGTATGAATACTTTTACACGTTCGGTTGAACTTTTACAGCGCGCAATGGATGTAAGTTCACTGCGCTATCAGGTTACAGCAAACAATATCGCAATGGCTGAAGTTCCGAATTTCAAGCGGCAGACTGTAAATTTCGAAAGTGAATTAAAGCGCGCTTTTGAAAGCGAAAATGATACGGCCCACCGCATGGAACTTACCCGCACAGACGAACGTCATATTGCTTTAAACGAACCTTACGACTGGAAAGAAGTTGAACCTCGCCGTGTAACAGATTATCAGACAACTGCAAAAGCAAACGGCAACAATGTTGATGCAGAATACGAAGCAATGAATATCCTTAAAATTCAAATGAACTACAGACTTTTAACCCAGATGCAGAATTTTGAATTCAGTCAGGTAAAACTTGCAATGCGCAAGTAGTGATTTTTTAGCAGGAGTTTAATTATGGGAATGTTTACTTCAATAAATATTGCAGCAACTGGAATGAGCGCAGAACGCTTACGCACAGATGTTATTTCCAATAACATTGCGAATGTTTCTACAACCCGCACTCCGGAAGGCGGTGCCTTTAAAAAATCTTCTGTTGTTCTCGAAGCAGTTTCTTCTAAACATCCGACCTGGAGAAGTCCTTTTGTAAGTGCTGACCAGGACAATGGACCTGGACTTGGCGTGCGCGTAAAGGAAATCGTAAAAGATACAAGCCAGGGACGTATGGTCTGGGATCCTACAAATGCCGATGCAATTCAGTCGGGACCTAATAAAGGCTATGTTGAATATCCTAATGTAAATATCGTAAACGAAATGGTTGATTTAATTTCTGCCAGCCGTGCTTACGAAGCAAATTCTACTGTAATCCAGGGCTCAAAAGATATGTTTTCTGCTGCACTGGAAATCGGCAGAGCCTGAGCTTAATTTTTTTACTGCGTAAACGATTGTAGTGGCCGCGTAAGCGGGTGCGCAGCACCGGAGGCGCGTTGACGCCGCAGCCACGAAAAGCGTGGTCTTTGCACCTGTGCAAAGATACGCCCATAAAAATCATAAAATTTGAACTTTACTTTTATATTCCAGACAAAATTTAACGTAAGTGTTTTTTTAGAATCTGTTTTTTATAGACAAGAAAATTCAATTAGGTTAAAATTTTTATGTGGGAATTTACAAGGGGGATAATTTAGATGAACGTTATGCAGATTATGAGTGCACCGGAAATGACTCGTACACACGCAGCTCATTCGGGCACAGCTCCGCTTTCAAATCTTTTTACAGAACAAAATTCACAGATTAAAACAGAAAATAAAAAAACTGGAACTTTTGAATCTTTTATTCTCGAAGCTGTAAACGGCGTGAACGAACAGCAGCTCAATGTTTCTAAAATTCAGGATAAACTGATTACGGATCCTGATTCTGTTGATATTCACGACGTTACAACTGCAATGGCAAAGGCCCAGATGTCTTTGACTCTTGCTCAGACTGTTATTGACCGCTTGGTTACCGGCTGGTCAGAATTGCAGACAACCCGCTAGGCTTTTCTTTGAAAAATAAAAATGTTATTATAAAAATGAATTTTTTTAGGATTTCGGTCACGGGAGGGGTCAGATGATCGAATGGCTTAAACAGATGCCGTCTAAAATAAAGGAACTTTGGGCAAAATGGAAACCTGTTCAGAAAGGAATTTTTGCCGGAATTGTAGTCCTTGTAATTATTGCCGTTGTTGCAATGTTCAGAGTCAGCAGTGCTCCGACGGGGGTTGCGCTTTTTAAAACTCCGTTTCGCGATGAAACAGATCTTGATGCCGTTACTCAGCACTTAGATCTCGATAATGTTGACTACAGGGTAGAAAACGGTCTTATTATTGTAAGCGACAGCAAGACTGCTGAAAAAATAAAGAGCAGCCTTATCCGCGATGGCGTAGTTCCGTCTTATATTGACCCTTTTGATATTTTTAATCAGAGCAGCTGGTCAGATACCGATTTTGAACGCAATGTAAAACTTAAGAATGCCCTTCAAAAGCAGCTTAAAAATCATATTCTTTCACTCGATGATATTGCAAATGCTGATGTCGTAATTACTTCTCCTGAAAAAGAACTTTTCAGCAGCGACCAGAAACCAGTAACAGCTTCTGTTACCGTTACTTTTAAGCCGAACAGCACAATGCCGGAAAACCGCAAGCAGTTAAAAGGCTTGCAGGATTTAATCCTTCGTTCAGTTGTTGGCCTTACTGCTGAAAATTTAACCTTGCAGGATAATTACGGCAACGTTTTAAACGATTTTGAAAGCCTTGCAGAAAGTGACCGCCTGGACAATATTCAGAAAGAATCAAAAATAATTTCCAAGGAAGAAGCAGAATTAAAGAAAAAAGTTCTTGAAATGCTTCAGAAAAACTTTAACGGTTATGACCGTGTCCGCGACCTTAACATAAAAATAGAAAAGGACATGAGCCTTGTAACCCGGGAACAGACAATTCATACCCCGATCGAAATTAAGGGACAGGATCCTGATAAGCCTTATGATACGACAGAAACAAGAGACTTTCTGCCTATTTCTCAGCAGACAGTAACAAAGGAATGGACTGGAACAGGTTACAATCCGGAAGGACCTGCCGGAGTTGAAGGTCAGAATCCGCCTGTTTATTCTGATATGTCGAATACAATCGGAAAGTCTGTAGAAACCGGCGTTACTCAGAATAACGTTGTTAATACAGAGCAGAGACATACAATCCAGAACAGCAAGCTTTTAAGAATTACAGCTTCTGTAAACATTGACGGTTACTGGGAAACAATTCTCGATAAAAACAGAAAACCAATCGTTATTACGGACGAAAACATTGCTGCATGGAAAGAATACTGCCAGACAAATGGAATTGACCTTGATAACGCCCGCATTGCAATCGGACGGTTCTTTAGGGTTTATCATCCGGTCAGCCAGAGCGTACTGGAAGACATTACGAACCTTATAAAAAATGCAATTGCATTCTCTAAGGCCCGCGGGGATTCCGTATCGGCTACAAGTTTTGGTATTCCTCGTGATAAAGACTGGGAAATAGAAGAAGAAAAGTATTTTAAGAAAGAAGAAACAAGAAAGACAATTCTTCTGTCTTTAGCTGCAGTTGCCGTTGTCCTTGTTACTTTTATAATTTTCCGCTTTGTAAGCCGCGAAATGGAGCGCAGAAGAAGGCTGCGCGAAGAAGAAATTTTACGCAGACAGCAGGCAGAACGCGAAAAGGCACTGTGGGAAGCAAAACAGGATGGAATGCAGGACGTTACAATGTCTGTCGAAGAGCGTAAGCGTGCCGAATTGCAGGAAAATGCAATTGCAATGGCAAAAGAACATCCTGAAGATGTTGCAATGTTAATAAGAACCTGGCTTATGGAGGAATAGTCTATGGCAGATGAAAAAGCAAAGGCTGCTTCAAAGCCATCTAATGTAAAACCAGCCGGTGGAAAAAAATCCGGTGCAAAAGATTATAAAAGTCTGACAGGCCGCCAGAAGGCTGCAATTTTCCTTGTTTCGCTTGGAAGCGATGTTTCTTCGGAAATTATGAAGCACTTGCGCGAAGATGAAGTAGAAACATTGACTTTTGAAATTGCCCGTCTCGAAACTGTTGATGCAGATTTTAAGGATCAGGTTCTTGAAGAATTCCAGGATCTGATGCAGGCACAGAATTTTATTTCGACTGGTGGTATTGATTATGCCCGCGAACTTCTTGAAAAGTCGCTTGGTTCTCAAAAAGCAATCGATATTATTAACCGTTTAACTTCGAGCCTGCAGGTTCGCCCGTTTGATTTTATCCGCCGTACGGATCCTTCGCACCTTTTGAACTTTATTCAGACTGAATATCCGCAGACAATTGCCCTGATCCTGGCTTATCTTGAACCAAGCAAGGCTGCAATCATTTTGCAGAACCTGCCTGCAGAGATTCAGCCGGAAGTTTCGCGCCGTCTTGCAACAATGGACCGTACTTCTCCTGACGTTCTGCGCGAAGTTGAACGCGTTCTTGAAAAGAAACTTTCTACATTGTCCAGCGAAGACTACACTGCTGCAGGTGGTGTTGAATCCATCGTTGAAATCCTCAACCTTGTTGACCGTTCTTCTGAAAAACAGATTATTGAATCCCTCGAAGAAGACGATCCGGACCTGGCAGAAGAAATCAAGAAGCGAATGTTCGTATTCGAAGATATTGTTATGCTCGACGACCGTGCAATCCAGAAAGTTCTGCGCGAAGTCGATACCCAGGAACTTGCAAAAGCCCTCAAGTCGGTTGATACTGAAGTTCAGGACAAGATTTTCCGTAATATGTCAAAACGTGCTGCAAGCATGTTAAAAGAAGATATGGAATTTATGGGACCTGTCCGCTTAAAGGATGTTGAAGAAGCTCAGCAGAAGATTGTTTCTACAATCAGACGCCTTGAAGACGGTGGAGAAATCGTTATTGCCCGTTCAGGCGAAGACGAACTTGTTGTTTAGAATTTATTTTTGCAGAGCAAAAAGCCACCCAGATAGTAAAAAAAAGGAAAAGAGATGAATAAAAACTTGTTTCAGCCAGGCGAAGTAAAAACAAAATCCGGAGAGTTCAAGCTCGGTCTTGTGCACACTTTTGAAGAACCGGTTGAAGAAGTTGAAGTTGAAGAAGTTCCGCAGTACACGGGACCTACGGCTGACGATTTAAGAAGGGAAGCTGAAGCTTTTAAAACCCAGTGGGAAACAGAAAAACAGCAGCTGCTCGACGAAGCCCAGTCTCAGGCTGACAAAATTATTGAAGATGCAAAAGATGCTGCCTTTGCAGAAGTAAAAAGACAGAGTGACGAAGCTCAGACAATAAAGGCAAATGCGGAAAACGAAGCTCAGAAAATTGTAAGCGACGCTAAAGTTCAGGCGGATGACATTGCAGCAAAAGCACAGATTGAACGCGATGACCTAAAACGCTCTGCCTATGACGAAGGTTTTAAATCTGGTCAGGAAGCAGGTTTTGAAAGCGGAAAGGCTGAAGTTAACCGCCTGATTGAACGTTCTCACAAAATCCTTGAAACGGTTTTAAATCGCCGTGAAGAAATCCTGAGCGAAACTGAAGAGCAGGTAGTTCAGCTTGTACTGCTGATTTCCAAAAAAGTTGTAAAAATCATGTCTGAAAACCAGAAACAGGTTGTAATGGCAAATGTTCTTTCTGCGCTGAAAAAAGTAAAAACCCGTGGAAACGTTACAATCCGTGTAAATCTCGAAGACGTAAAGCTTTTGACAGAGCACATAAAGGATTTTACTGCCCAGGTAGAAAATGTTTCCGGCATAACTCTTGTAGAAGACAGTTCTGTTGATAAGGGCGGCTGTATCGTAGAAACGGATTTTGGTGCAATTGATGCAAGAATTTCAAGCCAGCTGTCTGAACTTGAAAGCAAGATTCTTGAACTTTCACCACTCAAAACTGTTCAAAAGAAAGAAGTTTTAAAACAGCAGTAATTTTTTTTGACACAATCGCTTTGGGGTGGAAAGCATGGAACAATTCTTCAGTAAATATTTAAAGACTGTCATAGACACAGAAACTATTTTGTATACAGGTCGCGTAACTGCAATTAAGGGGCTTATGATCAGAAGTTCCGGGCCGTATGCAAAGATTGGCGAGCTGTGCACGATAAAAAATGCTGACGGCTCTGAACTTACTGCAGAGGTTGTCGGCTTTGATACAGAAGAAAATGTCGTTAACTTAATGGCATACGGTGACACAAAAGGAATTGTTGCCGGCAGCGAAGTCGTTGCAAGTGGCAGGGAACTCAGGGTTCCTGTTGGAAACAGACTTCTTGGAAGGGTAATCGATGCTCTTGGCCGTCCCTACGACGGCAAGGGTCCTTTGCAAAATGACGATTTTTATCCTGCAATTGCACCTGCTCCAAATCCATATACAAGAAAAGACATTAACAGACGCATTGTTACAGGTGTGCGTGCAATCGATTCTCTTTTAACATGCGGAAAAGGACAGCGTATCGGTATTTTTGCCGGTTCCGGAGTTGGAAAGTCAACACTGCTTTCCATGATAGCTCGCAATACAAACGCAGATATTAACGTTATCGGGCTTATCGGCGAACGTGGCCGTGAAGTTATGGATTTTATTGAACACGATTTAGGCCCCGAAGGAATGAAAAGGTCTGTCGTTGTTGTTGCAACCGGAGACCAGAGTTCAATTTCGCGCCTCCGGGCAGCTTACACAACTACGGCGATTGCTGAATATTTCAGGGACCAGGGAAAAGACGTTATGCTGATGATGGACAGCGTAACCAGATTCTGTCATGCCCAGAGGGAAATAGGAACAGCGAACGGTGAACCTCCGACACAAAGCGGCTATCCTGCAAGCGTCTGGGACATGCTTCCAAAACTTCTTGAACGCACAGGAACAAACGACAAGGGTTCAATCACAGCTTTTTACACGGTTCTTGTTGACGGCGACGACTTAAATGAGCCTGTAAGCGATAAAGTCCGCGGAACCCTCGACGGACACATTGTTTTAAGCAAAAAACTTTTTAAGGAAAGACATTTTCCTGCAATCGATATTACAACTTCAATCAGCCGTCTCTGGGACGACGTTACAGGTCCTCAGACTCAAAAAGCAGTAAACAAGGTAAGCCGGTTAATTTCAATCTACGAAGAAAACAGGGACATGATAACTGCCGGAGTTTACGCAAAAGGCAACAGCCCGGAAATCGACGAAGCAATCGATAAGCACGCGGCAATCGAAGAACTTTTAACCCAGTCAAAAACAGACCATTGTTCAATTGAAAATACTCTGCAGATTTTAAGTGCAGTTGCTGGAATTGAAATTCCAGAAGATGAAGCTGACGAGCTTGCTGGTTCTGGTAAAAAATCAACGGCAGAGCTTGTTCAGGAACGCAAAATCGACGATGTTGCTTCTTCAAATGAACATTCTGTAGAAAATCAGCCGTTGAACGCAGTTGATAACATTCTTGCAAAGACTGCAAAGGCAATTAATTCAACTTCCGCTTCTTAATAATAAAAACAGGCACCTTAAATGAAAAAATTTGTTTTTTCAATGCAGAAAATCCTGAATCTCCGCCAGTTTGAAGAAAAACAGGCACAGGCGGAACTCGGAAAAGCCGTTACAAAAGAAGCACAGATTCAGTCAACTCTGGATATGGTTGCAGAGCAGCGTGTGCAGACAGTAAAAACTGCGGATAACATAAAAAACGCCTTTGAACTTTACAACCTTAACAATTACCTTGCTCTCCTTGACCAGCGCAAAGAAAAACTTCTGCAGGAACTTACGGCCGCGCATTTAGAAACGGAAGAAAAACGGCAGAAAATGAAGGAAGCAATGCTAAAAGTAAAAGCCCTCGAAAAATTAAAGGAAAGCCGGCAGAATGACTGGAAGCTGGAAAACGCACGCCGCGAAGCAGTTGAACTCGACGACATTGTAAACTCAAGGCAGGCAAGAAAGTAGCTTTTTTTTCTGGAGCGTATTTACAGCCCGCGCCCGCTTTTCACGGTTGCGCTACCGCTTCATTGTACTTTGTTTTTACACGGTAAAATGGTGCCACGGACGGCACTAAAGACGATAGACCCGAACAAATTGCTTTGCAATTTGTTGCACGACAGGATGTCGTACAACGCCTTACGGCGCCGTTACAATCGGGGCTATAAGGCACAGACAAAAAAGCATGCATTCTTCGCGCGCTTAGTAATGGAAGCTTGAACCGCCTATAAATTCCCTTACGATCGACTGTTTTGGAACATATGTTTCCGGAATCTGGTCAAAGTTAGACAGAAAGCATAAAAGCCTTATGGCTTCGCTGTATTCTGGGCAGTCTGGTTTTACGGCCATTAAAAGCGGGCTTGCATAAACCTTTAAAACCGGAATTTCATAATCCAGGGCTGTGTTTAAGACTGCATCTGCATTGTTCTGAAACGGAAAAATATGCAGTTTTTCGCCTTTCTGTACGTTTTCCCACATTCCGATTGTTGCTGCAGCACTCTTTCCCCTGAATTTTGAGTCACGCACAATACGGCGCAGCAGGCGGTTATCGCTCGAAGCAATTCTCGTGTGGTCGTTTACATTCAGCTGTGTCAGGGCAGAAAGATAAATCTTAAACTTGTATTCACTCTTTACTTTTGGAGTAAGTTTTTCATTTAAGGCGTGGATTCCTTCCATTATTAAAATATCGTGTTCTCCTAGCGACATTTTTTCGCCGGTGTAATAAGGCTGACCAAGGTCAAAATTGTAAGAAGGAATTTCAACTTCCTTGCCTTCAAACAAATCGTTTAAATTCTGATTCAGCAAGGGAATATCTAAGGCTTCTAAGCATTCATAGTCGTAGTTGCCGTTTTCGTCCTTTGGATTTTTTTCGCGTCCAACATAATAATTGTCGAGCGAAATTACCTTTGGTGTATATCCGACTGCCTTTAAATGCAGGGCAAGTTTTTTTGCAGAAGTCGTTTTCCCAGAAGAAGAAGGGCCGGCAATTAAAACAACCTTTACGTTCTTTTTCTGTTTTATCTGCATTGCAACCGAAGCATAATTCTGTGACTGAAACGTTTCTGTAATATCAATAAAATCATTAATCTGCCTTGTTAAAATCAATTTATTTAAGTCGGCAGAAGTTTTTACGTTTACCTGTTTTCCCCATTCCTTATATTTTTTATAAATTTCAAAAATCTTTGGAGAATCCGTAAAAGAATTCAATTCCATGCTTTGCGGACTGGCAGGAAAAATCAGCAGAAAACCTTCGTCATAAGGCGTAAGATCAAAACTTTCAGCAAGCCCGGTTTTTTCAAGGCACGGACCCTGGTAAATGTCAAAATAATTGCCGAGCATGTTGAACATAATCATCGGAGGGCAGGTGTATTCAAGCTGCTGTCTTGAATCCTTTAATCCGTATTTTTCAAAAAGTTCACATGCATCCTGGTAAGACATAAAATGCATCGTAATTTCTTCATTTTTTTTAACCAGAGCCTGCATTTCCTGCTTTAAAGCCTGCACCTGTTCCTGTGTAACCGGAGAATCGTCAAAAGTGTAATAATAACTTGCGCCAAGACTGTGACCAATAACAAGCCTTTTGCCTGGAAAAAGTTTGTGAGCCGCTGCCGAAAGAATAAATGAAAGCGAACGGCGGTAAATATACATTCCTTCCCGCGAATTTAAATAAACTGGTTCAACCGTGCCGTTAGTAAGAATGTGGCGCGTAAGTGAATAAATTTCATTGTTAAAACGCAGAGCCACAACCGGCGACGAACCTTTTTTTAAGAACGGGACAACCTGTGTTCCAGGAACTGTAAATGGAAATTCAATTTTTTTGTCATCAATTTTTAAAGTAAGCATAGATTCATTATATCTTAGTGCTTTACGGATTACAAAAAATAAAAAATAAAAAAGTGTTTGAGATTTTTATGGGCGTGCCGGCTTTCAGCCGTCGCGTGTTCCAAGGCTGCGGCGTCTGACGCGCCTCCGATGTTTGCTGTCGCAAACATTGCGCTTTGCGCACCTTTACACCCGCTCACGCAGCTGACGCCGTACTGCGCCAGGGAGGGCGCACAAAGACGAGTGGCCGCAAGAAATGCAACTGCATTTCTTGTCGCGACAGGAGGTCGCACCTACTCATCAAGATTAGGAATATGTTTTTTTAATACTTTTATAAACTGCTCGCCAGAAATTCCTTCCCTTAGGCTTGCAAAAATGCAGTTGTCGCCGGCAACAGTTCCTAAAATTTCTTCTAAATTAAGGCTGTCCAGTGCATTTGCAACGGAATTTGCCTGTCCGCTAAAGGTTTTTATTACAACCGTTGTCGCATTCCATTCAATGCTTACGTATCCGCGCAGAAAATCCTGAACAAAAAGTTCTTCATTTTCGCCTTTTTCGTCTTCGCCCGGTAAGGTATATACATAACCTGCGTGGCCGTCGCTGAGTTTTCCGACTTTTAAAAGTTTTAAATCCCTCGAAAGCGTTGCCTGGGTTACTTCAAAACCTTCAGTTAAAAGATGACCGAGAAGTTCTTCCTGGCTTTTTATTCTGTTGTTTTTTATAAGTTTTTTTATGGCTTTAAGCCTGGTTGTTCTTTCTTTCACAAATATGCCTGTATGTAATTTTTATGCATAAATTATGTATAAAAATACAAAAAGTGTCAAACTTCGACTTTAAAATGTATTTTTTAATTTGTTAAAATAAATGAAAATGATTTTTTCATAGTTGATTAAATCTTTGTAAAAGAATAAGATATTCAACATTCTACACTAGTGTTTTTATGCACGGTGAATAATCATTCAATTTTAGGACTTGGAAACAAGCCCTTGGAGGATAAAGTGGTCAAAATCAGACTCAAGAAATTCGGTACAAAAAAGCGTCCAGCTTACCGTATCGTAGTGCAGGATTCACGCAAACCACGTGACGGCACAACAATCGAAGAAATTGGAACTTACGATCCAATCGCAGCAGGTGAACAGTTTTCTGTAAAAGAAGATCGCGCTAAGTACTGGCTTGGTGTTGGTGCTCAGCCAACTGATGTTGTTCGCAAGCTTTTCAGCACAAAAGGCCTTAACAAATAACTGAACTGGAGTGACGGGGAATGGAAAAAGACCTGATTGAATATATTGCAAAATCATTGGTCGATGATCCCAGTGCAGTCTCGGTGACAGAAACCGAGGGTGAACGTGGTCCGGTTCTGGAACTTCGTGTTGCCCAGGGTGATATTGGTAAGGTGATCGGTAAATACGGCCGTATTGCAAAAGCTTTGCGTACTGTTTTGAGTGCGTCTGCATCAAAAGACGGAAGACGTTACAGTCTCGAAATCTTGGACTAGTAAATGGCAGAACAGACCGAACAGTTTATTGTTGGTTTTATCCGTGGCTCTCACGGCGTGTCGGGTAATATGAAAGTAGAAAGTGCTTCTGGTGAATTTGAACATTTTTATTCAATGAAAGAAGTAACTTTGAGGAACGGTAAAACAGGAGACTCAAAACTTTGTAAGGTTGAGTCGGTTAGTGAAGGTGCCGGAACCTTGTATTTAAAACTTGTGGGAATCAATTCACCCGAAGATGTTCGTAAGCTCAACGGATGGCAGATTGTTGTACCACGGAAATATGCCAAAAAACTCGGCAAAAACGAGTGGTATATCGAAGACCTTAAAAAATGTGCCCTTAACTTTTATCCTGAACAGGGCAATGACGGATTGGCAGTTTGGACTGCGCCTGCTGTTGGCAGAAGTGTTACAGTGGGAACGATCACAGACGTAATAGAAGGCGGTTCTGGAAATCTCCTTGAGATTTTGCTGGCCGAGAATTGCGATTTGCTTGCAGATAATATTAAATATCTTGCAGACGGAAAGACTGTAAGGACGGTTTATGTTCCTTTTAATCCTCAGTTTGTAAGAAATGTTGATATTAAAAACAAGACAATCCAGTTGATGCACCTCTGGATTCTGGAGTAATTCCATGAAATTTACTGTGCTGACCTTATTTCCCGAAATTCCGCGCGCTTTTTTTGAAGCCTCAATCATGGCGAAGGCGGTTGAAAAGGAAATTATTGCTTACGATTTAGTGAATATCAGGGATTTTGCCTTTGATAGACACAAGACTTGTGATGACAAACCGTATGGAGGCGGAGCCGGTCAATTAATGATGGCAGAACCTCTCGGGCGTGCATTAGACAGCGTAAAGGCTTATAAGAAGCATGTAATTTATGTTACACCTTCTGGAAAACCGTTTACACAATCTAAGGCGCAGGAACTTAGTCAGAAGGACGAAATTGTCCTTATATGCGGAAGATACGAAGGTATTGATCAGCGTATAATTGATGAGTACGTAGATGACGAAATTTCCATTGGGGATTACGTTATGTCTAGTGGTGAAGTAGCTGCAACCGTAATAATCGATGCTGTTTATCGGTTGGTTGACAATGTTATTACACATGAATCACTGGAAGAGGAAAGTTATTCTGGCGGACTTTTGGAGTATCCTCAGTATACTCACCCGAAAGTATACAAAGGCATGGAAGTTCCAGATGTTTTAACTGGCGGTAACCATGAACTGATCCGAAAGTGGCGGCTGAAAAAGCAGATTCAAAAAACGCTTGCAAACAGACCGGACTTGATTGTCCAGGCAAGGTTAAAGGGAGAACTTACTTCAGAAGCTGAAAAAATGATTGAGGAACTGATGGACATGCACCTGCAAAAGCATGAACACAGAAAACGCCGTGGCAGAAGAATGTCAACGGATAATTCAGGAGAATAACAATGGATCTTATTAAGACTATTGAAGAACAGCAGAAAAAAGAAAACGCTTTGCTCTACAAAGTAGGTGACACAGTTGTAGTTCACTTCGAAATCATCGAAGGTAAAGTAAAACGTATTCAGAAATATGAAGGCGTTGTAATCTGTATTAAAGGTTCTGGCGTTCGCAAGACTTTTACAGTTCGCAAAACATCTTACGGTGTTGGTGTTGAACGTGTATTCCCGGTATTCAGCCCACGTGTAATCAAAGTAGAAATCGTTAAGACTGGTAAAGTTCGTCAGTCTAAACTTTACTACTTGCGCGACAAGGTTGGTAAGGGAGCAAGAATCAAGGAACTCCTTGGACCAAAAGCAAATGCACGCATCGCAGCATCTCGGGCTGCTAACAAAGCTGCTGATAAGGCAGAAGAATCAATCAATGCAGAAGCAAAGGCAGAAAATGCTGCTGCAGAAGCTGCTGCAAAATCAAAGAAAAAGTAGTTTAACTGCTTAAATGGAACCCGGTGCATATTTTAATGTTCCGGGTTTTTTTTATGAATTCAAACGTTCGTATTGTCAATGCACAAAACATTGCGTTAACTTCTCAAAACAGGCTTCTCCGTTCCGGAGATATTGTTAATGTGCGGGTTATTTCTTATCAGGGAGCCTCTTCTTATGTCCTGAGTGTCGGCGGACAGAAAATAAATGTCCTCTCTCAGCTTCCATTAAAAGAAGGTTCTGTTTTTAAGGCTCAGATTTTTACGGAGAATAACACAGTCCGCTTAAAAATTCTTGAAAGCCTTACAAATACGACTGAAAGTGTCAGTTTGGCTAATTCAGATTTTAATGCACAGGACGCTGGAATTTCTAAAATGCTTTTGAAACTGGGGCTTCCACTTTGCGCGGAAAGTTTTAAGCTTGTTCAGTTTGCCCTTTCTCTTGGAATAAAAATTCAGCCTGAAAGATTGCAAAAACTGATAAAAAAAGCGGCTGCGGAAGAGAGTGGGAATCTTGAAAAGGCAGAAATTTCAATTTTACTTGAAGAAAAAGCTCTGGGCGTTACAGAAAATGCTGTAGAAAAAATTACTGATGAACTTTACGGAAAAAATAAAGATAAAAACGAAGATAAAAAAAATCCACAAAACAAAAACAGCCTTCAAAAAAATGAAGTTTTAAAAAAGGGCGACGTTCAGGATTATTTTAAGAATGTTGAAGAAGCAGTTTTGACACGGCCGGCAGGTGAATTAGCTTTATTTAATTCTGTTTTACCGGTTAAAAAAGGCGGGGCACACTGGATTGTTCTTCCTTTTGAGTGGAATTATAAAAATTTTGCTGGAGTAATTAGAGTTTTACTTTCGGAAGATAGAAAAAATCTTCAAAAAATGCTTATAAATTGCAAAAATAGGCTTAATTCTTATTTGTTTGTGTTATATTTAAAAGATAATAAAGTAGCTTCGGTAAAAATGGGTGTAAAAAATACATTTGATTCCAAGACGGTCAGTTTTTTAAAGGATGTGCTGCAAAACACATTTTCGGATTGTCAGATTGAATTAGTTCAGTTTTCCGAAACCGACTGTTTTGATACAGAAAGTTTTACGCTCAGAACCTTCGACGGGGAAGCTTAATGACTAAAGTTAAAAAAGCTGTCGCCCTTCGATACCCGGCTGGAGCACAGGCTCCTTTTATAAATGCCAGTGGAAAAGATTTTTCTGCAAAGAAAATTCTAAAAATTGCAGAAGAAAACCATATTCCGGTCGTAAAGAATGAAAATTTGACGAATGTTCTTTCTTTATGTCCTGCAGGCCACTGCATTCCTGAAGAACTGTACGAAGCAGTCGCAAAGGTTTTTGCTGCTATTCAGGCAATAGAAGAGAAGTCTTAAAACAAACTCAAACTCAAATTTTTGGGAGAAAATTAGAAGATGAGCGGAGAAGTAAAAAAAGATTATGTAAAGATTCCATGTTCAGAAATTCAGCTTGGAGTAAGGTTTACCGCTCCTGTTTTTTTTGATGATGGTGTAAATATGTTCCTTGCAGAAAGAAAAACTGCAAAAAAATATCATATCGATGCTTTAAAACGGTGGAATATTCCGTTTTTACTTACTTATGGTCATAAGATTAATGATTATGCCGTTGATTCGGCAGAAAACTTTGATGATGTAGAAGAAGTTGAAGAACTGGAGGAACTTGAAGAAGTTGAGCAGGTCAGCTGATTCAACTAAAAACGGACAGTTTCAGAATTTTCAATCTACAAAAAGTGTAGGCAACAGCGGCGAAAACAAGGCCGCTGATTTTTTATTGTCTAAAGGTTACGAAATTATTGCCAGAAACTGGCGGACACGACGCGGGGAAATTGATATAATTGCGTTGTATAAAGATATTTTAGTTTTTGCGGAAGTAAAAACTTTGCCAAGTGGCGGACTTGAAGTTCTTTCACACGAGCTTAATCAGAGAAAGCAAAAAAGGATAATAGAAACTGCTAAATTCTTTCTTGCAAAATATCGACAATATAATAACAGCAAAATCCGTTTTGACGTTCTTGTGGTTGATATGCCACAGTTTGAACCTGTTTATCATATTGCGGATGCTTTCTCGGAGCTTGTATGACTGCTATTTCAAAATCGTTAGACAATCAATATTCTGATCGTGTACTGGAATTAAGAAGAAAAATTCATGATTCAGAATATTTAGACTTTGCCGTGCAGAGAATTGCCCAGGTTTTAAGTCGAAAACTGGTTGAAGAAAACGAACGCCCGTACAATGGGAGAAGAAATGAGCCGAGATAATCATCACCGTGCAAAAAATCGCGGTAGCTGGAATTCAAAAAATACAGAAAATTCAAATAACAGTCAGAATTCTTTTTCAACATCACAAAATAAATCTTTTAGACACGAAAAATCAAGAAATTTTGTTCCATCCAGAGCTGTTTCAAATGCAGAAATTCAAAAACAGAATGAAGAAATCAAGGCTTTTAAAGCAAATGTTGTTAATTGCAAATTTTGCGGTGAGCCTATAAATGATCTTGCTAGTGCAATAAATGACCAGGAAAGTGGAAGTCCTGTTCATTTTGACTGTGTAATCAAAAAACTTTCTGAGCGTGAAACCTTAACTCCAAATGATAAGGTAACTTATATTGGAAACGGAAAATTTGCCATTCTTCACTTTGAAAACGTACACGATATGCGCCATTTTTCAATCGTAAAAGAAATTGAATGGGAAGCCCGCGACGCAAAACGCGGAGAATGGCGGGATACGATGGCAGGCTTATATTCCCAGGTAAAATAAAACGCCTTTAAAGCTTAAAAAGTGTTTTTATATTAGTGTCTACAAGGTCGCTTAGTTCCTGAGGGCTTGTATTGCGCGCCTGTGCTATAAAATTGTAAACATATTCAATCAGAACGGGGGTGTTTGTCTGTCCACGGAACGGAACTGGGGCAAGATATGGAGAATCGGTTTCTAAAAGAAGCCTGTCTTCCGGTACGTAGCGCAGGAGTTCTGTCATTGCCTGCATTTTTGACTTTTTTGTGTAAGTTGTTGCTCCGCCAAATGCCAGATACCAGCCTAGATCCAGAAAAGTTTTTGCTTCTTCAATTCCGTAGCTGAAACAGTGAATTATTCCGTTGTTATAGCCTGTTTCTTTTATGTAGTCTACGCTGTCTTCGAATGCATCTCTTGAATGCACGATTACCGGCAGATTTAAGCTTTTTGCGTATTCAAGCTGCATGCAGAAAAGTTCTTTTTCGCCTTTAAAAATGTCTGCATTAAAGTCGTTTTCGTCGCGGCCGTCTGCTCCAGAAGGGTTCCAGTGGTGGTCAATTCCGCATTCTCCGATTGCAACCAGCTTTTTATCAGAAGTTTTAGAGAATTCCTGGATATTTGCTTTTAATGTTTTTATGGCGTTGTCTCTGTCTTTTATTTCGTCTACGTCGGGCCAGATTCCGGCAGCGTAAAAAATAAAGTTGTCTGCCTGTTTCTGTAAGCCTTGCGGCAGTTTTGAAATTTCTTCTTTGATTGCATTTTGACGCGGCAAAAGGTCGTCTGCGCGTGTTCCGATATCAAGGGCAAAAAAGGTGTCGCGTTCGCAGAGTTTCTGTAAAATTTCAGAACCGTTAAGTGCGCGTTCTTCTGTAAGATGATGAAAATGAAAATGTGTATCGCTGAACATAGTCGGCAATTTTAATATTATGAAAATTGATTTTCAAGAGACTTGAAAAAAATCCTTAATTTTGTTAATATACTCGAGTTGTTTGAAATATTCATTCAACAATGCCGAGATGGTGGAATAGGTAGACACAAGGGACTTAAAATCCCTCGGCAATTCAAACGGCCGTGCCAGTTCGATTCTGGTTCTCGGCATTAAGGCATGCAAAAGGCTTCTGAAAGTTTTCAGAAGCCTTTTTTTTATGTTTGGTTTTGCCTTAGCGATTGTAATGGCCGCGAAGCGGGTGTTTTTGCAAGGCAAAAATACCGGAGGCGAAAGCCGCAGCCATGAAAAGCGCGACCTTCCGCAGGGAAGGGAAGGCCCTCTTAATCTTTTTTATTCATTTAGATTTCTAAAAGGTCTGCGTATGCTTTTAAAGCTCCTGCCGTGTCGTGGGCAAGGACTTTTTTAGCAAGTTTTTTTCCAAGCTGTACGCCTTCCTGGTCAAAACTGTTGATGTTCCACACAAAGCCCTGGAACATAACTTTATTTTCGTAGTGTGCAAGAAGGGCACCGAGTGTTTCTGGATTAAGTTCTTCGCCGTAAATTAAGCTTGAAGGACGTTCTCCTGCAAAAGATTTATTTGGATCTTCGTCTGCTTTTCCGCAGGCAAACGCCATAATCTGTGCGGTTACGTTTGCATCGAGTTTTTTCTGGCTTGCTGAACCTTCTATTTCGACGTCAACCTTTGTCTGGTTTTTCTTAAATGCAATGAACTGCAATGGAACAATCGTCGTTCCCTGGTGTAAAAGCTGGTAGAAAGAATGCTGGCCGTTTGTTCCCGGTTCACCAAAAATTACCGGACCTGTAACATAATTGATTTTCTGTCCGAAACGGTTTACTGATTTTCCGTTGGATTCCATGTCGAGCTGCTGCAGGTGTGCAGGAAAACGGCTCAGTGCCTGGCTGTACGGAAGAACTGCTGTTGCCGGATATTCCTGAACGTTGCGCTCGTAGATTCCGATTAAGGCGTCGAGCATTGCAGGATTTTCGTAGATTGAAGGATTGCATGCAAGTTTATCTTCCTGTGCAGCTCCGTCTAAAAAGTCTGCAAAAACTTTCGGGCCGAATGCAAGGGAAAGAACAGCTCCGCCAACTCCTGAAGTTGAAGAATATCGTCCGCCTATGTAGTCGTCCATGTAGAAGGCTTCGAGATAGTCCGGATTGTGTGCTAAAGGTGAAGTTTCTGAAGTTACGGCAATCATGTGGTTTGCCGGATTTAATCCTGCCTTTTTGAGTGCGTCTTTTACGAATGCTTCGTTTGTTAAGGTTTCGAGGGTCGTTCCTGATTTTGAAACAAGGATAAAAAGTGAATGCGGAAGGTCAACTTCTTTTAAAACTGCACTTGCATCGTCAGGATCTACATTCGAAATGAATTTTGCTGCCATTTTGAATGTGCCGTTTGTTTTTGCCCAGTTTTCGAGGGCAAGATACATTGCGCGCGGACCTAAATCGCTTCCTCCGATACCAATCTGTACTACTGTTGAAAATTTTTCGCCTTTTGCGTTAGCAATTTTTCCAGAATGGATTTTTTCTGCAAAGTCTGCAATTCTTTTCTGCTCGTTTTTGTAGAATTCGCGCTTGTCAGTTCCGTCTGCAATAACTGCTTTGCCGAGCTGGCCGCGGGTTAAATGATGTAAGACAAGACGTTTTTCTCCTGTATTTACGACTGCTCCGTTGTAAAGTTCTTCAAACTTTTGAGTAAGCTGTGCTTCCTGTGCAAGTTCTTCAAGAACTTTAAGTACTTTTTCGTTTACCTGTTTTGCAGCGTAGTTGTAAGTGAGGCCGGCGCCCATTTTTACAGAATATTTTTTTACTCGTTCTGCTCCTTTTTCTCCATCAAGTTCGTTTACAAGGCTTACGGCGCCTTTGAGCGACTCAAGCTTTTTATAAGATTCAAGTGTGTTTAAGTTTTCCCATAAGACAGACATATAAGTTCTCCAGTAAAAAAAATATAAAGACCGGCAGAGTGTACCAGTCATTGTGTTGTAAAGATTATATCACTAAAAACAGGATTGAATGAAAAAAAATGCAGGGGCAAAGGTCTTTTCAGACAGGCCTGCTGGCAGATTCCCGGCTTTTGCTGAATGTCGAGTTTATTTTTCTAAAAAAATGCCCGCCACGGATGGCGGGAGTAGGGCTTTTTCTTTATGACTCTTTGCTGTCGAGATTTTTTGTTAAAAGCGGAAGAATCCATCCGCCGATTCCGTTGCCGAGAACAACTGTCATTACAAGAATAAAGTTTTTGAGGGTGAAAGTGTCGGCGTTCAATGCAACTCCGTTGTAGAAGGAATTTGCAATTGAGTGGTCAAAGCCTGCAATTATAAATACAGGAACATAGATAAAAAGTCCGAGCTTATGACCTTTTTTCCAGGTATCAACAGAAAGGAACATTAAAATTCCGCAGAAAAGGGCAGAAATAAATGATTTTGCAAGTGGAGCAGAAAGTTTTGCAGCATAGGCTTTTACAGCCGGTTCTTTTACAGCAGGAAAATACTTTCCTACGACAATTCCGATTAAAAAAGTTGTAAGAAGGTTAAAGAAGCAGATTAAAGCAACAAGAAACCAGTATCTGCCGTCTTTAAAATTGTATGCAATGTAACCGACTTTTCCTGTGTAAAGGTTAAAACCGTAGATGCAGATTGCAAAAAGACCACCGCAGAAAAGCAGTGCACCAAACCAGCTTAAGCCGGCACTAATACTAGCCATGTAAACGCATCCGCCGATTGAAATAAGGATGCCTGACACAATTGATTTTTTGATTTCGTTAAACATAATGCACAAGAGTTTAGTGAATTTGCAGTTTTAAGAAAATAGGAAAAACAGATGTCGCGATTTTCTTAAAATTTATTCAGTTTTTATAAAACGTAATTCTGCTTATAATAAAAGCATGAGCCAGACAGAAAGAATTTTATTTATTGACCGCCGGCTTCGTAATACCGGCAGTTTAACCTTAAAAGATGTCGTAAACGAATTTGAAGTAAGCGAACGTCAGGTTAAGCGCGATATTGAATACATGCGCGACCGTTTTGAAGCACCGATCGAGTGGAATGCAAAATGCCGCGCCTACATTTATGCAAAAAGCTTTGAGCAGTTAAAGTTTGCAGACCAGCATTTAATTCTTTCGTATCTTGTAATGCAGTCAATGCTAAAAAATGCAAATTATTTTCCGGCCGTAAGCAATGAACTTCTGCAGAACTTAAAAACACAGATTCCAAAAGAATATTTAGAAATCTGCGACAAAATACTCTACCAGGTTCCTGCAGCAGAAAGCCTTGAACCGCAGTTTTTTACAGGAATCTGTTCTGCCCTGAGAGAAAAAAACTGCCTTGAATTAACTTATGTTAATTCCAAAAACGAAGAATCAGTGCGCAGAATTGAACCGTGCAACTTAATAAACTACGGCGGAAACTGGTATGTCATTGCCTTTGATCACAAACGTAACGAACTCAGGACTTTTAACGTTGCCCGCATAAAAAAACTCACTTCAACTAAAATAAAGTTTTTAGACCACGGCCCTGATTTTAATAAAAAAGTCAGCGCCTATCTCGACAGCGGTTTTGGAATTTTCCTTGGAGAAAAAACACAGACAGTAAAAATCGAATTTTCTAAAAAAGCAGTGCAGATTGTGCGGAGTCAGCTCTGGCATCCAAAGCAAAGCGTGCGCGAATGGCAGGCAAACGGCTCTTCTTTTATTGAACTTTCGTTTCCTGCAGCAAATTTGACAGAAGTTCTGTCGAATATTTTAAAATTCGGTTCAAATGCCCGTCCTCTCGAACCTCCGGAACTTGTGTCGTTATGGAAGGAAGAAATTAAAAATATGTTTTCTGTTATTTAAGGAGCACATTTTTCTGCCCGCGTCCGTCCTTGCGCAGCTCGGTAACCCTCGGTCCTTTCAGGACCGCCTCCGGCGCTGCTCCAGCACGGGCTGTTTTGGACAGAAAAACTAAAAATGCACCGTCCGCGCCCTTTTAAACCGGACAGTTTTCGTGGTTTTGAAAAGCCTGTTTGTGCAGTTCTTCTGTTTTTACAGGTGCCGAAAGCATTTCGTGCAGGGTTCTCCAGCCGAGTTCTGCACATTTTACACGGCTCGGCATATGAGAAATATCTGCAAGCGAAGAAGCTTCGTCTAACTGTTCAATGTCTTGCGGTTTTGCTGTTCCGTGGATCATTGAAGTAAAGATGTCGTAAAGTTTTAATGCTTCTTCCTGATTTTTACCGATTACAAGGTCAAGCATCATGTCTACGCTTGCCTGGCTTATTGCACAGCCGGAACCAGTGTACGAACCGTCTGTAATGATTCCGTCTTTTGTCTTTAAGAAAAGAACAATATTGTCGCCGCAGCTCGGGTTTATTCCGTGGAGCTGGATTGTTGCGTCAGGCATCTGTTCTTTGTGTGCCGGATTTACGTTATGGTCGTTTAATATTTCTCTGTAAAGTTCTTTTGTGTCCATAAAAATTACCTTTTTGCGCAAGGGGGTGGAGTGGCGCGCGCAGCGCGGTGCAGGGCACCGGAGGCGCGCAAGACGCCGCAGCCACGCAAGACCCGGTTTTTGTGGCCTGCCACAAAAATGCGCCCGAATAAAAAATCAAGGAAAGATTATAATAAATTGAACCTTATTGCACAAACGGCGAATCAATCGTAATTACGCAGTTTACGTCGGAATAATTGTCTTTTATAAGTCTGTTTACCCGCGATTTTAAGGTTTTGTCTGTAAAAGGGCAGTTGTACGGCTTTACAATGTCAAAAATCAGGTTTGTGTGCTTTTTGCCCGGAACTAAGCGGACATCGTGGAACTTTAAATCCCCGTCAATTTTTGGCAGTTCCTTTAACATAAAAAGTTTTATGTTGTTGAGCCGTTCGTTTTTAGTGTCGATCGGATCCATGTGGATTACTGCAAGGCATTTAAACTTTTTGGAAAGTGCCTGCTCTGTTTCGTCGATTATTTCGTGGAGTTCAAAAATATCCCTGTCGCCCGGAACTTCTGCATGCAGGCTTAAAAGAAGCCGGCCAGGACCGTAGTCGTGAACGATTAAGTCGTGCATTCCGCAGATTGGCTGATGCTTTAAAACTTCGTTCTGGATCTGCATTACAAATTCTTTTGTAGGTGCCTTTCCTAAGAGCGGGGCAATTGTGTCGCTGGCGCTTTCCCAGCCGGTTTTTATGATAAAAAGGGCAACGATTGTTCCTGCAATTCCGTCGAGCGGAAGATTTACAAAGCGGCTGGCCAGGGCTGCAATTATTACTGCAAGGGTAGAAATGCAGTCTGTAAGGCTGTCTTTTGCAACTGCTTCGAGGGAAACTGAATTCAGTTTTTTTGCCATTGAATGATTGTAAAAAAACATAAGGCATTTAACTGCAATCGAAACTGCCATTATTGCAATCGAAAAAGTTCCTGCACAAAGTTCCTGCGGAGCAAAAATTGAAATTACAGAAGATTTTAAAAGTTCAAATCCCATTAAAAGAATTAAAAAACTGATTAACAGGCCTGAAATGTATTCGAGACGGCCGTGACCGAACGGATGGTTTTTGTCCGGTTCTTTTGAGGCGAGTTTAAAGCCTAAAAGCTGGATAATTGAACTGGCAGAATCAGAAAGATTGTTGAATGCGTCTGCAGTGATTGCAACGCTTTTTGCGATTGTCCCTGCAACAAACTTAGAAGCAAATAAAAAAAGGTTCAGGATAATTCCGAGAACGGCGCATAAAACTCCGTAAGAGAGGCGGACCTTTGAGTCAGAATAGTTTTTATAGTTTTTAATAAAAATTTTCGCAAGCAGATTTATCATAATTATGATTATAACAAATCCACTTTTGAAAGATGAAGGTAATTTTTGTAAGCATTTAATAACGCTTATTTGCCTGCGCTTTACCTTTGCCTAGTCTTTGTAGCCTGACCACTCGCGTAAGTGTGCAACCTTACTTAACAGGAAGTCGATTTCTTCTTCCGTATTGTAAAAATAAAGCGAAGCACGCGCTGTTGCCGGCTGCCCCAGATATGCGCCTAAAGGCTGTGCACAGTGGTGACCTGCGCGGATTGCAATTTTTTCGTCAGAAAGAAGGGTTGCAATGTCGTGCGGATGAACTCCGTCTACCGTAAATGTTACGATTCCGCATCTTTTTGTGCCGTCTTTGTTACCTACGATGTTTACGTGAGGAATTTTTTTAAGTCCTTCGATTAACCGGCAGGCGAGGGCGTTGTCGTGGGCTGTAATGTTTTCTAATCCAACGCTCTGAATGTATTTTACTGCTGCTGCAAAACCGACTGCATCTCCTGCGCTTACTGTTCCTGCTTCAAACTTATGAGGAACTTCTGCCCAGGTTGCGTCTGTTTCTGTAACGTATTCAATCATTTCGCCGCCACGCAGGAATGGAGGCATGTTTTCCAAAAGTTCAATTTTTCCGTAAAGTGCTCCGATTCCCATTGGTCCGCAGAGTTTGTGTGAACTCATTGCAAAAAAGTCTGCGTCGATGTCCTGTACGTCAACCTTTATGTGCGGAGCAGCCTGGGCTCCGTCAACAACGATAACGGCTCCGTTTTTGTGTGCAAGTTCTGCGATTTTCTTTACAGGATTTGTTGTTCCCAAAACGTTAGAAACCTGGGTAATTGCAACGATTTTTGTTTTCGGTGTAATTTTTGCAAATTCACTTTCAGGAATTTCTCCGCTTTCTTTATCTACATACATAAACTTTAAGGCTGCACCCTTTGTCCTGCAGACAAACTGCCATGGAAGAATATTTGAATGGTGTTCCATTATGGAAACTACGATTTCATCTCCTGCATTTACATTTGTTAAGCCGTAAGTGTAGGCAACTAAATTCAGGCTTTCGCTTGCGTTTCTGGTAAAGATTATTTCGCGGGCTTCTTTTGCGTTTATAAAACCTGCAATTGTCTGTCTTGCGTCTTCGTAGAGTTTTGTTGCCCTTTCGCTGAGTGAATAAAGTCCTCTTAAAGGATTTGCATTGTTCTGTGAATAAAAATCCTGCATTGCCTCCATTACGCAGAACGGCTTTTGAGAAGTTGCAGCAGTGTCCAGATAAACCAGGCTGTTGTTCAGTGCGGAATTTTTTTCATCTATAGATTTGAATAAGGGAAAGTCTTTTCTAAAATTGTTCATAAATAAAATATAGTAAAAATAAAATCCTTGTGCAAATGAGGACTTTTTTTGAGGAAAAAGCCCGTGAACTAAAGACTGTTTTATTTTTTTTACTTGAATAAAAAAATCGTTAACGCCTTTTTTTTACATGTCAATATCGCGCGTTAACTTAAATGCAATTTTATAGCAATTTTTGTGATATT
>CAVEBK010000002.1:0-91129 GCA_963613915.1 uncultured Collinsella sp. | reverse complement strand
AAAGTAAACGCACAGAGGAGGCACGAATATATGACATGGGAACAGGAAATGAAAGAACAGGCCCATTTCTTGGCAGAAGAGTGGGCTCCTGTAATGGCACAAGAACTAGCGGAAGAGATTGCAGAAGAAAGAGCAAAAGATATAGCCAAAGAAAAAGTTCAGGAATCTGTTTTAGAAACCGCAAAAAATATGCTTGATAATGGCATTTCCTCAGAACTTGTTGCAAAATGCACCACTCTCCCTCTCGAGCAGGTACTACAACTCCAGGCAGAAACGCAATCCATTCCAAAATGACATTCCAACCCGTGGACTGTCACCCTGACCCCGTCGAACTGACAGCCCGAACCTGCAACCTGTCATCCTGAACCTGGTTCAGGATGTCTCTGATATTCCACCAATTACCAGATACCATAAAATTTCAAAATAAAATAACAATTAAGGTCATTCTTTAAAAATCATTTTTAATGCCTTTTAAGAATGTCTGCACGTTTTATTTCTTTGATATACCACGAATTAAAACAGTGAGAGTGCTTTACCGGCTTCTAAAAAATTCAACTTTTAAAAGTTCTATTAACAAATTCAATTTAATCTGGTTACGAATTTGACGGAAAATTTACAAAACTTAACATTGACGGAAAAAAAACACGGATTTATAATTTAGAACAAAAGGAAATTAAAAAAAACCGTTGGTTTAAATTTCCCGAAAAATAGGAGGATTTTTTATTATGAAAAAAATCGTAGCTGTAGCTGCTGCAGGTCTTACTCTTGCTGGCGCTGCTTTTGCTGACGTGTCTTTTTCTTGGACAAGAACAAACATTGTTGGCGGAACAAGTAAATCTTTTAAGGATGTAAGTCGTACAGACTGTCTCGGCCTTGAACTTTCTAACGACATTGCCGGTGTAGTGTTTGATTTTGATATTACAGATACACAGACAGTAGACTCCGTTGAAACAAATCTTGAATTAGATTCTTACTACGGTTGGATGACTTTTGGCCTTCCAGTTGGAAACCTTCAGATTACTTCTGGTAAATGGACAAGCCGCTATGCTGACCGTGTAAAGGCAGATGCCGGTGATCTCGATTCAGAATACTACGAAGCTAACAAAATGGGTGTTATCAACGGTTCTATTGCAAGAGATAGCAATAACCTTACTGGCAACGCAATGGCAACAGTTCTTGCATACACTCTTGCTGACAAACTGCCGGGAACTCTTCTCGTAAAGGGTGGATTTGTAGATCTTTCTGCACCAACATTCAAGGCAGATGGTAATGGAATGAAACTAAATAAACAGAATTACGGTGACTACGGCAAGTTTGATTCAGTTTCTGGTTTTGCTGCAGAAATTGGATACCGTCAGGAAGGTCTTATCAACGTAAACGTTGCATGGCGTTCACTTGATAGCGAAGAATTTTCTATCGGTGCATTCGTAAGCCCACTTATGATAGAAAACTTAAAAGCAACTGCAGGTTTCTCTTTCGGTAAATCAAGCGCAGATGATAATGACGGAAAAGAATTTGGTGTTGACCTCCGTGCCCGCTATGCATTTACAGACAAAACTGCTGTAACAGGTATGTTCAACTACTCAAAAACAGAATTTGACACAGGTGTTGACGGTGAAGATAAAGCTGCAATGTGGTTCATGGCTAGCGTAAACCACGTAGCTGGCGACAACATCAGCTTTAAGGCAACTGTAAACCACCAGATTAACGATCTTTCTGCAAAACAGGGAACAGATGTTGTAACAGCTTTAACACCAGCTTGTGTAATCGACATTACAGAAAAAGCTTCTTTGACAGCTGCATTTGATATGCGCTGGTCTAACAAAACTCCTTATGCAGGTGTAGGCGATGTTTCATTGCCAATCTACGTAACAATTGGACTCTAATCCAATATAGAAGACATAGTTACTTAGACAAAATTCTTGGAGGAATTAAATGAAAAAGATAATTAGTGCACTTACATTAGGTGCAATCGTGGCAGGTGCTGCATTTGCAGATGTTGCAATTTCTCTTAACTACAGACAGCGCGCAAACCTTCTTACACATGTTAACAGTGCTAACAATCCTGGCACATTTATTAAAGATGTATCTGCTATTTTTAACACGAGTAAGAAAGATAGCGACCGTTATGTAGGTGGCTCAAAAATTAAGAGTGGTTCTAAGATTCTTTATGCTGATGCTTACTCTGGCGCTGGTACAGATAACCTCGGTATTACGCTTTCTGGTGACATTGCTTCATTTGCTTACACAATAGTAGGTGATGAAAATTCACCTTACTGGCTCCGCACAAAGACTATGGGTGCAGACTTCCGTCTCGGAAAAGTAGGCGTTTTTGCAGGTTTCTGGTCTGACGGTAAAGTAAAAGGTGCTTACCGCAACAAGACTGATGTTGATGCAGGAAACATGGAAGGTATGGACTTTGAGTTTAAAAAACTCGGTTCAGCTTATGCAGGTTCTCCTTCATTCTTCGTAGACAATATTGTAATGCCGGTACAGGTTACTGCTTCTGAAAGTTATGCAATCGGTGGTAAATACAATATCCGCAACTTTAAGGCTGTAAAACTTGAAGTAAACGGTGTTTATATTGCTAACGAAACTTCTGATGAAAAGGGTTCTGGTTCTGCAGGACAGCTTGCAGGTCATACCGTTGTTGGTCTCGTAGAAGCTACAACACAGTATGGTAACGGCGAATTTGTATTCAAATACGGACAGGCAAAAACAAATGACAAAGAAGCAGCTTCTGGCGGTGCTAAATCGTACTACAAAGATGCAATGGCATTTGGCGCTTACATCCAGCCTAAAATCATCGACAACCTTACTGTAACAGTCGGTGGTGCAGGTTCTGTTGTAGACGGAGACTTTACAGACTGGTCTGCAGACTTGCGCTTGTACTACAAGGTTGGCAAAAACCTTTCTTTAACTTCTTTCCACAGCTACTCAGCACTTGTTGATGCAGAAGAAAGTTTCTACAAGATGAACGGTAAATACAACCAGACTACAAAAGGTATTGCAGATGCCGTTTCTTGTATTGCAGACGGAAAACAGGGTGGAACAATCATCACAAGAGACGCAGTTCTTTCAAACAATCTCATGGCACGTTACAAGATTAACAGCAAGGTTTCTGTATACGGTGTAGTTGCAGACATGATCGGTCTCGGAAAATTCGGTGGAGAAGAAATCTCAAATAAAGACGGAGAAAAGGGTACTGATCCAATCATTCAACTCCGCGCAAGTGCTTGGGCTCAGTTCTACGCTGGTTCTAACTCAATCTCTATCGGTTGTGTTTACGAAAACCACGACGTAGCAGAAAACTTTGGAGATTCAGTAACATCTATCTCTATCCCAATGGTTTTCCGTGTTAAGATGTAATGTAAGCTGTAAAGCTTAAAAACACAAAAAGCGCTCCGCAAGGAGTGCTTTTTTTTATGTGGCAGGGGGCTAATTTTAGTGCGTTAGAAGGAGCAAGGGGGCTATTGTACTGCGGAAGTTGTAAGACCTGTTCGAGGGGAAGGACGGTGCACTCGGCAACCAGTTGTGGAGACAGATTTTTATTCAGCATATTTTTTGCGGTTTCGAGAGACTTTTCTTTTGCTTTTTCCTCGGTAATTTGTGCTACATTACAAAAAAAAGTTATCAAATGCTAACAAATTCATTAATTTTTTACATTTTGCCTATTGCAATTAAATTCACAAATTCATATATTTTTTCCGTCAATTTGTTGGAGAATACTGTTCTTGTTTTTTTTTAACAAATTGTGTGCTGGCAGTTTTTGTCAAGTACATATTTCAAAATACGGAGGATTATTATGAAAAAGATTTCCGTTTTGGTTGCAGCTTTGGCAATGGGAGCTGTTTCTTTTGGTACCGCTGAAGGTTTTAAGGTTAGCGGATATATTCGTGCAGGTTTTTCTAGTGCTATCAATTCTATTGATACTGATGACGATGGCGACAATGACACTTCTGTAGCTTCTACAGACACATGGCTTGCTGGTGACTATTTTGGTGGTGGCACAAGAAGCCGCTTAAATGTCAGCTGGTCAAACTCAGATGAATCAGCAGGTGCTTTTGTTCGCTGGCAGTATACTGGAGCAGCAGAAGGCTTTGATGTTGCTGGTGATACAAAATATGCTTTTGGCTGGGTAAATCCTTTTGAAGGAAAACTTACAGTTGCAGCCGGAAAAATCATGGACAACTACATTGGTTCTGACGGTTGGGAAGGTTTTTCTGTTCTTGACGGAAAATCTGGTGTTTTTGCCGGTGTAAATCCTGTTGCTGGTCTTACAATCGGTGGCGGTGCTGTTGTTGATTATTTGGACAAGACTACAAATGGTGAGAAAAAAGCTGGCAAAAAGCTTGGATACTTTGGTGCAAAATATACAACAGATGCATTTACAGTTGACGCCAGCTATGCTCTTGCCGGTGAATTCTGCGCAAACGTAAATATTACTGCTATTGAAAATCTTTTTATTGGTCTTGAATACAATCACGATTCTGACGACATTATCGAAGATGGCAATTCTTATGCTTCTACAGAAAACATTTTTGTTGAACAGGTTGAATACACTGGAATCGATAAGCTTGTTGCTGGTGTTTTGAGCTATCAGTACGTTAACTGCCATGAAATTGGAGATGATTCAAACACAGCTGTAACAATTACTCCTTATGCTCGTTATGAACTCAGCGATGTAATTGCAGCTTCTCTAGAAGGAACTGTTTATCTTTATGATTATGATGATGCTCCAGATACATACGCAACAATTGTACCAGCTGTATACTTTAAGGTTGCAGACGGTGCAGAAGCTAATGTATTCGCACAGTTCTCTACAGACACTGATGCAGAAAGCCACAAAGTTGGTGCAGGTGTAAAATACAACTTCTAGTCTATAGTTAAATACTGTAGATAAAATAGCGTCTGTAAAAAATTGCAGTTTTTTACAGATGCCCAAAGCACATTTTAACCGTTTCCTTTTTGCAGGAATCGGTTTTTTTTATGTCTATTTTTTTATGTTGCTGTCTGTAGTGACGGGGCTTAATCAGCGCGTTTGAGATGCTGAAATAAAATTCAGCATGACATTTTGACAGGTTCAGAATGACAGGGGGGTAATTTTTGCAAGATATGCTTTATTTTGCTATAGGCGACATTACTCCTTTCTGGAGTTGTAATACCTGCTCAAGTGGCAGACTAGTTGCTTTTGCGATTTGCTCTGGCGTAAGATTTAAGTCGAACAGATTTTTTGCGGTTTCGATGAGTCCCTCTATACGTCCTTCTTCTTGTCTTTTTTGAACAATTTCTTCAAACATCATATAGGCTTTCCTCTCTTGTGGTGAAATTTTTATGCGTTCTACCATTGCTGCAAGCCGGTCTGTAAAGTCTGAATTTGTTTTTTGCTGGCACAGATATTCGAAAAACGAACGCATCTTTGGCGACTTCATCTTATCATAGTTTCTGGCATTAAAAAATATATTTACCGTACCGTCGTTCATCAAGATTGAATTGTCCTCGTCTGCCCGGTAACGGAATGTGTAAACCGGTAAGCCGTTGCCGATTGTGTCTCCCAGGCACAAAAAAATTACATAATTGTCTTTTAGAGATTTGTAATCATCGCCAGATTGAAGATTATCAACGTCCATTACACTTTGATAGTAGCGGGCTCTTTTTGCTAAATCTAAAAAATGAGCAGTCTGGATCTTCGTTACAAAAATGCTTCCTTGCATTTTTGTAACTGCGAGAATTGTTCACAAAAAGCACAGGCTTTTTGTGAATTCTCGCCATGCTTTATGTCGCCATCCGTGGCGACTGTTTTTTAGAACGTGACACTACAGAGAATTTAAGCTGTATCTTTTACGTAAACATCAAAACGTGCGCCCTTGCTGAAGTAGTTTGATTTACAGTCTTTCTGAGGAATCGGCTGTTCAATGTGATCGATTTTGATGTCGAGTAAAAGTTCGAGAAGTTCCTGCGTAAAATCAAGGTTCTTTTCGAGAACTTTATAAAAAATAAAGTCGTCCGCAAACGTGAGTTGTTCCCACATTTGAGCGGGAGTTAAATGATTTGGTCTGTGTAATTTTTCCATATGTGCGTCTCCATTCATAAAAAAATAATTTGCCTGCACATATATAAATGGTGCTGAATGTGCATTTTTACACATTTTTGGAGACAAAAAATTGATTTTTTTTGCTTATTTTGCGCTGTCCGAGGCGGCGAGGCGCAATCGGCGCGTTTGAGATGCTGAAACTTGTTCAGCACGTTGAAAAACTTTGCGTTACGGAAAAAACTAGCCCAGATAGTAATTTGTGCTCCGTTTTTAAAAATTCCAAAAAAACTTTATCTTAAGATGCAGTTATGCTTTTGGGAGGTTTAAAAAAAATGGTTTATGGGTATATTCGGGTTTCGACGAATCATCAGAATCTGGAGAATCAGCAGCTGGAAATTGAACGTTTTTGTGCCAGGAACGGATTAAAAATTAATTTCTGGATTGAAGAAAAAATCAGCGGCACTACTCGTCCGGAAAACCGCAAACTTGGTAAAGTCTTGATGCAGAAAGTGCAGCGTGGAGACACTGTTGTCTGTACGGAAATTTCAAGATTGGGACGTTCTTTAATTATGATTATGAATATTCTTCAGTTTTTTCTGGAAAACGAAATTAATGTATGGACTATTAAAGACGGCTACAGGCTCGGTAACGACATTCAGTCTAAAGTTCTGGCTTTTGCTTTTGGGCTTTCGGCGGAAATTGAACGCCAGCTTATTTCGGAGCGTACAAAAATCGGGCTTAACCGTGCGCGTAAACAGGGAAAGAAAATCGGCAGACAGAAAGGTAAAAAATCCAGCCTTTATAAGCTTTCGGCTAACAGCGATTACATAAAAGCACAGATTCTTTTGGGGCGGACTAAGACTTCGCTTGCACGGGAACTTGGCGTCTGCTGGAAAACTCTGGATTCGCATTTGTCGCGGATTATGTTTTGTTGAACTTTTCGTGTTGTTGTACAGATTTATCCGTAACTTTATAATAGAAAAAACATTCTATTTATAAAAAGGCAGAATCTGCTTAAAATCAGGAAAAATTATGTTCAACTTAAAAAAAATGACTAAAGGTGCGGTTTTTGCGCTTTTTGTTTTGAGTTCTTTTTCTTTTGCCGGCTGTGCTTCTACAAAATATTCTTTACTGGAAAGTGCTTCGCCGATTGCAATCCTTGGTGTGGCCGGGAATACTCATATTCCTTATTATTCTACGGAAGTACGCGAAGATGAATATGGTGAAGAAGACGGGCTTTTGTCTAATGCCATTAACGGTTTTTTGGGACGGAATAATCCTGAAATTCAAACTGCACCTGACCGTGTAAGTTATGCGGAAGATGCGTTCAGGCGTCTTGTGCCGGAAGCTACTGGAATTGAAGTTCTTCCAAAAGAAACGGTTCTGGCTTCTCCAACTTACGACAATATTGGTAAAAACAGTGTTCTTTCGTATATTGATGTAAAGCTTCGTGGTGAAGGCTACAAGTTTATGGACGACATTGGTGCAAAAAAAGCCCAGCAAATTGCCAAAGAAACTGGCGCAAACAGTTTTGTTTTTCTGGATTTTACTTTTAAAAAATACATAAAAGGTGACGGCGACAATTTAAAGGCTGACCTTGGCGCAATGGGAATGATGAGCGTTCTTGTTTACAATGCAGAAGGAAAGAGGGTTATTCAGGACGAGTTTACGGTTATTTCTGATGGAGATGTTCCAATGCGGATGACAAAATATGACAAAGACGCAATGGTTGAACTGTTCCCGGGAGTAATTGACCAGCTGATAAATCTGTTTATTGTAAAATATCTGTAAAAAAGTTCTGTAAATGATCGCTGTGAGGAAAAATAAAAAATGAAAAAAATTAGTTTGATTTTATGTGCAGCTGTAGCCGCCCTGAGTTTTTCTGGCTGTGCTTCTGCAAAGATTGAAAAAGAAAGCATCAGTCCGCTTGCAATTGTTACTGTTACCGGAAACAGCAGTATTCCATGGTATGTGCTTACAAAAGACGGAGAAGAACCGTCTGCAAATAAGGGGCTTTTGCAGAATGCAATTAATTCAAGATTTTACGACGATGATCCGGAAATTGCATCTGCTTATAACCGCCTTGATTATGCAGAAGATGCCGTACGCAGGATTTTTGAAGAAATTGCAGGAATTGAATTTGTAGACAGACAAACTGTTTTAGATTCAAAAAAATACAAAAGCATGAGCTCTGGAATTCTTTCTGCCTTAAATACAACGATTACGGCAACCGGATACAAGGATTTGCGCAGTCCGGACAGGTACGAAGTTAAAAAACTCTGCGAAGATGTTGGTGCAAAGGGCTGCCTTGTTCTGGATTTTGAATTTTTTAAGAAAGCAACAAAAGGAAATTCCATCAGTGGCGATGTTGTTCCTTATGTAAAAATGCGCGTAAAAATGTACGACAGCAACGGCAAAGAAATTAAATACAAGAATTACAAGGTAGAAGGAAGTCAGCCGTTAAAAATAAGCGGAAGAAAATACGACACAGAAGCCTTTGTTGCAATGTACCCGGAAGTAATCGACCAGCTTTTGACTCAGGCTGCAATGGAATTTATGGAATAGAAAGATAGTTCAGATTGTACTTTTCTTGTGTTTGTAACTGTCCGTTGTTTTCAGTAAAATAAAGGCATTATGGTAATTGCTTCTATTGACATGAAAGACGGACACGTTGTCCAGTTAAAAAACGGCAAGGATTTAGTTCTTCAGCGTGATGATGCTGATGCCCTGATTTCTGATTTTAATAAATATGGCGAAGTTGCTGTCATTGATTTAGACCAGGCTCTGCGCAATACTGACGAAAAAGGAAATACAAAAAATACAGAGCTTTTAAAGCAGATTCTCCGCAAAGGAAATGTTCGCGTTGGTGGCGGAATCCGCACTGTAAAAAAGGCGCGTGAACTTATAAGCCTTGGTGCCGAAAAAGTAATTATTGGTTCGGCTGCATGGAACTCTTCTCCAAAAGAAGGCGAATCTTTCTTAAATGAAGAATTTTTAAGCGAACTTTGCGAAGCAATCGGCAGACAGCGTGTAATTATTTCTGTTGATTCAATTCATGGAAAAATTGCCGTAAAGGGCTGGACAGAAACTGTTGATATTCCTCTGGTTGAAGGAGCAAAACAGGCTCAGAAATTCTGCTCAGAGCTTTTATTTACCTGTGTAGAAAAAGAAGGCTGCATGCAGGGAACTGACATGGAAGCCTGCAAAGCCTTAAGAAGTGCCGTAAACTGCCGTGTTGTTGTTGCCGGCGGGGTAAACACTTTAGAGCAGATTGTAGAACTTGAAAAACTCGGCTGCGACGTTCAGCTTGGAATGGCTCTTTATACTGGTGCTGTAAACTTAAAAGACGCTTTTGTAAACTGTCTTAATTACGAAAAAACAGGCGGTTTAATTCCTGTGATTGCCCAGAGCCCAGCTGGCGAAGTTTTAATGCTCGGCTACGCAAACAAAGAAGCTTTTGAAAAATCTTTTGAAACAGGCCGTTTAACTTTCTTTAGCCGCACAAAGAACAGACTCTGGACAAAGGGTGAAGAAAGCCATCATTATCTTGATTTAATTAAAATGCGTGCAGACTGCGACCGCGACACAGTTCTTGCGACGGTTTACCCGAATGGCGGTGTCTGTCACACAGGTTCGTTTACCTGCTTTACCAGCGAAGCTGATCCAAAATCCAATCTTGAAAGACTGTATGCAACAATTGCAGAACGTTTTTCAAATCCTCGTCCAGGAAGCTATACTGCAACTCTCGACGGAAAAAGAGTCCGCGAAAAGGTAATGGAAGAAGCCGAAGAACTTACTGACGAAGCAGAAACCCGCGACGACGTAATCTGGGAAGCAGCCGACCTTATTTATTTTATAAGCGTTTTAATGTACAAAGAAGGCGTAACCTGGCAGGACGTTTACGATGAACTGGACAAACGCCACAAAGAAAAATAAAAAAAATCTTGTCGCTTAAAGGTTATTTTATTAACTTTATATTGTGATTAAATCTGATAATTGGAGAGCGGCATGAACGAACATCTCTGGCAGATACTTACTGATTCGTTTTTAAAGATTCTTATTCCCGGAATTGTTACGACGATTCCGCTTACGATAATTTCTTTTGCTCTGTCACTTGTGATTGGAATTATTACGGCCTTAGTTCAATTTGCAGATATAAAAGTGTTAAAGCACATTGCACGTTTTTATATCTGGGTTGTGCGCGGAACTCCAATCCTTGTGCAGCTGTACGTTGTTTTTTACGGTCTGCCGAATCTTGGAATTATGATTGCACCTTTTCCTGCGGCAATTTTTGTTTTTGCCGTAAACGAAGGTGCTTACACTGCAGAAACAATGCGTTCTGCTTTTGAGTCTGTGCCTGCCGGCCAGATTGAAGCCGGTTTTTGTGTCGGAATGAATTATCTTCAGGTTTTCTGGAGAATTCTTTTGCCGCAGGCGTTCCGTACGGCTTTTCCTCCACTTTCTAATTCCCTTATTGCAATGGTCAAAGAAACTTCTCTTGCTGCAAATATTACGGTTACAGAAATGTTTATGGCAACTCAACGGATTGTTGCAAGAACTTACGAGCCTCTTGCCCTTTATATTGAAGTTGCCCTGATTTATCTTGCTTTTTCGACGGTTTTAACAAAGGTACAGAGAATTGCAGAAAAGAAAATCAACTTTCTTGCAGAAAAAACGGAGGGAGGCAAATGATCAGCGTAAAGAATTTAAGAAAATCGTTTGGAAATCTTGAAGTTTTAAAGGGAATTGATTTAACCGTAAACAAAGGCGACGTAATTGCAGTAATTGGTTCGAGCGGTTCTGGAAAGACAACTTTATTGCGCTGCCTGAATTTTTTAGAAAAAGCTGACGAAGGCGAATTGAATTTTGAAGGAAAGGTTTACGATTTAAAGAATATTCATAAAAAAGAAATTTATGAAATACGAAAGCAGACGGGGTTTGTTTTTCAGAATTACAATCTTTTTCGCAATAAAAATGTAATCGACAACGTCTGCGAAGGTCTGATTGTTGCTCATAAGATGAAAAAGGCAGACGCTCACAGAATTGCTTTTGAAATGCTTAAAAAGGTAGGAATGGCGGATCGTGCAGAGAGTTTTCCGCACCAGCTTTCAGGCGGGCAGCAGCAGCGTGTGGCAATTGCGCGTGCGCTTGCGGCAAATCCCAAAATAATTTATTTTGACGAACCGACGAGCGCCCTTGATCCGGAACTTACCGGCGAAGTTCTGCAGGTAATGAAGCAGCTGGCGGAAGAAGGAATGACAATGATTGTAGTAACTCACGAAATGAGTTTTGCAAGAAATGTCAGTACGAGAGTTGTTTTTATGAACGAAGGAAGAATTGTGGAAGAAGCTTCTCCAAAGGAATTTTTTGAAAATCCAAGAAACAAAAGAACTAAAGAATTTCTGGGACTTTTTGAAAACGAAAATCTATTGGAAGGACGCGAACAAAAAAATAAAATTGAACAGTAGAAAATAGCCGGGATTGGAACCCCGAAGTTGTGCTGACAGAATGGCAGCACAATGCAGCGAACAGCGGAAGGGTGGAAAGCCCGCGCGATAAGTGAAAGCTGCTTTATAAAAAAAATGATGGAGGAAAAAATGAAAAAATTAGTTTTTGCTGCTTTAACTGCAATGACTGTGGTTTTGGGTGGTTGTTCAAAAAAAAGTGAAGGCGACCTTTTGAGCTCGATTAAGGCAAAGGGTAAGATTACGATTGCGATGGAAGGGGCGTGGGCTCCGTGGACTTACCATGACGAAAAAAATGAACTTGTCGGCTACGATGTTGAAGTTGGAAAAAAGATTGCAGAAAAACTTGGTGTTGAAGCGGAATTTGTGGAAGTTGACTGGGATGGAATTTTTGCAGGAATTGATTCTAAACGTTATGACATCAGCTTAAACGGTGTAGAAATTACTGATGAGCGTGCCGTTAAATATGACTTTAGCGAACCTTATGCCTATACTCACACAGCTTTGATTGTAAAAAAGGACAACAGCGAAATTAAGGGTTTTGAAGATTTAAAAGGAAAGACAACGACTAATTCACTTGGAAGCACTTATGCAGAACTTGCAGAAAGTCTTGGTGCAAAGGTTATGACGATTGATTCTTTTGAAGAAACTCTGCAGTTGGTTGAACATGGCAGGGCAGATGCAACTTTGAACGATAATGCAACTTTTTATTATTATCAGAAAGTTCAGCCGGAAAATCCGTTCAAGGTTGCTGCAATGACAGAAAACACTAGCAAGGTTGCAGTTCCAATGCGTAAAGGTGAAGAAACTAAAACTTTGCGTGCAGAAATTAACAAAGCTCTGGAAGAATTAAAACAAAGCGGAGAACTTGCACAGATTTCTGAAAAATACTTTGGAACTGATTTAACAAAGTAGAAGTGCTGCGTGTTGCGCTTGGGGAGAGTCTGCAAAGTACTGTCATGCTGAATTCAGTTCAGAATCTCTTATGAGGGAGATTCTGAGACGAGCTCAGAATGACACTTTGCGAGTTGCACTGACAATTTGCGAGCAGGTCTTTTATTGTAATCTGAGTCTTGCGGCTCTTGCGTGGCCTGCTAAGCCTTCGGCATCGCCTAGTGTGCCTGCTGCATGGGCGCTTGCAACTGCTCCTTTTGAGCCTTCAACTGTGCGTAAGGTTGTTACTGTTTTTAAGAAAACGCGTACGCTCAAGCCACCTGTAAAGCGGGCACTGCCTGAAGTTGGGAGTGTGTGGTTTAAGCCTGCTGCGTAGTCGCCAAAAACTTCTGCGCTGCCGTGGCCTATAAAAAGCGAACCGTAGTTGTGACAGAGGTTTTCGATTTTTGTGCGTTCTGCGCCTTCGTCCATTGCAAGCTCGAGGTGTTCCGGGGCTTTGCGGTTTGCAGCTTCGGCTGCTTTTTCAAGATTTTTGCAGATAATGATTGCTCCGCAGTTTTCTACGGATTTTGAAGCTGTTTCTTTTGTTGCAAGTGTAGAAAGCTGTTCTTCAACTTCTTTTTGTACGGCTTTTGCAAGTTCAATTGAATCTGTTGCAAGGAGTGGTTGAGCTACAACGTCGTGTTCTGCCTGTGCAAGAAGGTCGGCTGCAACCCATTTTGGATTTGCAGTCTTGTCTGCGATTATGAATACTTCTGTCGGACCTGCAACCATGTCGATTCCAACTGTTCCATAAACTAATTTTTTTGCTTCTGCAACAAATTTGTTTCCCGGTCCTACAATAACGTCTGTTTTTGGAATTGATTCTGTTCCGAATGCAAGCGCGCCGATTGCCTGGGCTCCTCCGCATGCAAATGCTTTTGTTACGCCGCAAATGTAGGCTGCTGCCATAATGTTTTCGTCAGCATAAGGTTTTCCGCCTTTTAAAGGGTTGCCTGGAACGCCTGAATTGTTTTTTGCAGCATCTGCTTTGTCGTCCGGGTGTACGCGCGGTGGTGTGCAAAGAATAATTTCCTTAACGCCGGCTGCAACTGCAGGAGTTACTGTCATAACAACTGTGCTTACGAGAGGGAATCTTCCTGCCGGAACGTAAACTCCTGCTTTTTCTACAGGAATGTTTTTCTGACCTGTAAAAAGGCCCGGCTCGAGTTCTGTTTCAAAATTGTTAAAGGATTCACGCTGCTTTTTTGCAAATTTTAAGGCTAAGTCGTGGCTGTAGCAGAGGGCATCGTAAAGTTCTGGATTTGTTTCCTTCATTTTTGTGGCAGCTGCCTTTAATTCTTCTATTGGAATTTCGAGAGAAGAAGGTGCGCTTACGTCAAATTTTGCGCCATATTCTGCTAAAGCTTTGTCGCCACGAGTTTTTACGTCAATTAAAATGTCTTTTACAACATCGAGCGAAGAACCAAAATCGCGTCCTGCAAAAAAATCATCGTTTAATTCATTATAGTTTACGAGCTTAATCATATTTCCTCATTGCAAAGCAACAAAAATATTTTATTGAATTTAACATTCTGTTACAAATATTTTTTTTACAGGTTACCCCGAATAGAAAAAAAACACGAATTATTATAAAATCATCTCTAAAATTGTTTGTTTTGAAGGGTTTTATGAAGATTTATAAGTTGGGTGAAGAAGTTCTCCGCCAGAATTGTGTTCCTGTTGAGAGTGCAGAAATTAATGACGAAATGCGCGCTCTTTTTAACGAAATGTTTGAAACTATGGACGAAGCCCAGGGAGTTGGTCTTGCCGCTCCGCAGGTTGGTATTTCCAAGCGTTTTTTTGTAATTACGGTTGAAGACGGTGTAAGGCGGGTTTTTATAAATCCGCAGATTATTTTTACAAGTAACGATCTTTGCGATTATGAAGAAGGCTGTCTTTCTCTTCCTGGTTTTGAAGAAAATATCAGACGTCCGTCTAAAGTTACTGTTTCTGCCTTAAACGAAAACGGCAAACCTTTTACACTCGAGGCAGAAGGACTTTTAGCACGTTGTATTCAGCACGAAAATGATCACCTTAACGGAATTGTTTACATTGACCGTGGTGATCCGGAATTTGCAGCAAAGGTTACTGCCCAGATGAAAAAGCGTTTAGAACGAGCACAGAAAAAAGAAGCAGAAAAAGCAAGAAAAGCAGCTTCGATAGCAGCAAAACTTGCCGCAAAGAAGAAGGTTTAATTTGAAAATTTTATATGCCGGTTCACCAGTGGCTTCGGCTATGGTGCTTAAAAATCTGATTAATTTTTGTAACAGCAGTGAAGGAAAAGAACTGCAGATTCAGCTTGCAGGCGTTCTTACAAATCCGCCGTCTGCACGCGGTCGCAAAAAGGAACTTATTCCTACGGAAGTTGCCTGTGCTGCAAAAGAAAATGGTCTGCCAGTTTTAGAATTTGAACATCTGACTCAGGAGGCCCGCGAAGCTGTTGAGCCGCTTAAGGCAGATTTACTTGTTTCTTTTGATTATGGACGCATTTTTGGACCAAAGTTTTTGTCTTTGTTTGCCCTTGGTGGAATAAACCTGCATCCGTCGGCATTGCCAAAGCACCGTGGCTGTACTCCTGTTCCTGCTGCAATCCTTTGTGGCGAAAGTGAACTTGGAATAAGCGTTCAAAAACTTGCATTAAAGACTGACGAGGGCGACATTCTTGCTCAGGATTTTATTGCTCTTGACGGAACTGAAACAACATTGACCCTTATGGACGGCGACGGAAATACGAGCCCGGTTGCGCAGAAAGGAAGTGAGCTTTTAATAAAAGTTTTAAAAAATTATGCCGCCGGAAAAACAGAAGGAAGGTCACAGACCGGCGAAGGTGACTATACTCAGTTTCTGTCAAAGGAAGACGGTCTTATTGACTGGTCTTTGACTGCAGCAGAAATTGACAGAAGAATAAGGGCTTTTACGCCATGGCCTTTGTGTTTTACAGGCTGTAACGGAATTAAACTTACGCTGTTAAAAGCTGTAGCCGGAACTGAAGAAAACAATGAACTTAGTTCCGGTAAGCCCTGCGGAACTGTTTTGCCTTACAGAAAAAATGTGGGAATTGAAATTGTCTGTGGCAAAGATACTGTGCTTGTTGTAAAGGAATTACAATGGCAGGGTAAAAAAGCAATGGATTATAAAAGTTTTATAAACGGAGCAAGAAACTTTATTGGCTGTGTTCTTGACAGTAATATATAAGCGTCAGGAATGTGCAGGGCGGCCGAAGGCCGGTGCAAAGCACCGAGGGCACCGAAGCCCGGAACTCTCCGACCCGCTGCAGGCGGGGGACGCCCTTAAAAAATAAAAAAAGAGGAAAAAATGGAAAACGGTAAAAAAGGATTTTTTTCAGGGATTTTTAATAAGGTAAAAAATTTTAATATAAAAGAATGCCGGGTAAGTTTTGTAAACGGAATGCAGAGTCTGCAGGCAAATGGAAAAGCACTTTTTATTACGGTGATTCTTGCGGTCGTTGTAATGGTTCTTTCTTGTCTGGCAGTTTTTTTTGCAACCGTAAAAGGACCTGAAAAAGTTTTAGTTCCGCAGGTTGAAGGAAAAGAATTGACCCAGGCTCTGCTTGAAATGCAGGTTAAGGAACTGTATCCGAAAATTCAATTAAGGTACGATGAACAGCCGTCGGGAACGATTCTTTCGCAGTCGCCGGATGCCGGTGCAATTGTAAAGGCCGGGACCCGCGTAAACGTTACGGTAAGCCGTGGAGCAATTGTTTCTGAAGTTGGAAATTACGTCGGAAAAAAATATGATGATTTAAAGATTGATTTAACTACGATGTTTACTGGTTCGCGCCCGCTGATTGTGCTTGCTGAACCTGTTTACAAGGCTAGCGTTGAAGAAGCTGGAACGATTCTTGAGCAGGATCCTCCGGAAGGAACAAAAATTTCTGACCCGGTTACTGTAAATCTGATTGTAAGCCGCGGTCCAAACTTTGATAACACAGTTGTGCCTCGTCTTGTAGGGCGTTCTGTAAAAGATATTCTTGCAATGCTGCCGAATCTTCGTGTTGTTCTTGATTTTACTGCTCACAAGGCCGTTGACGGCGAAAAAGAAGATGCTGTTGTAAGTCAGCAGACATTTGACAGTGAATATATTCCAAATTATACGAGAATTGCTGTTGAAATGGCTTTCCCGGTAAAGACCAAAGATGACATTGTTTATGGAATTCTCGAAACGGACATGGCTCAGTTCCCTTATCCGGTTGCAATGACTGTTGAATGCATCGAAAGCAACGGACAGCGCAGTCAGCTTGCTTCGCTGAATCATACCGGCGGACATTTTACTTTGCCGTATGCAGTTTCTGAAGGCAGTGAACTGATTTTGCGCGTTGCCGGAAAGGTTGCAAAGCGTATTACTGTTGGTGAATAAAGGTTTTAATTTTGGGGATTTGGAGGCGGAAATGTCAAAATCGTTGGTTTGTCTTTGTTTAACTGGAAAAACTCTTGCGGAAGATGTTGAAATTACTCAAAAGTATAAAGATTTTATAGATCTGGTTGAACTTCGCGTTGATTTTCTTGATCAGGATGAACGCCTCAGGATCCGCGAATTTCCTTCAATGATAGACGTGCCTGCAATTCTTACAATCAGGCGCAAGGTTGACGGCGGACAGTATGTTGAAGGCGAATCCAGCAGAACAATGCTTTATGCCCGCGGACTTGCGTTTGCTCAGGAAGATCCGAAAAAGAATTTTGCCTATGTTGATTTTGAAGAAGATTTTCATATTCCGAGCCTTGAAGATGCAGCCCAGGCTTTTGGAACAAGGATTATCCGCTCTTACCACAATATGACCGACCCGGTTGAAGACATTGAAGCAAAACTTACGGAATTAAGACAGAATTCCAACGAAATTCCCAAAATTGCTTTTATGCCGCACAGACTTTCTGACGTTACAAAGGTTTTTTGTGAATCTTCCAAATGGAAAAATTCTGAACAGATTATCTGTGCAATGGGACCTCTCGGACTGCCGACAAGGGTTCTTGCAGGAAAGATTAATTCATACTTAACATATACAAGCCCGGCAGAACTTCTTGGAAATCTTCTGGAAATCGGTCACATTGACCCTTTTACTCTCGAAAATGTTTATCACTTCAGTTCAATCAATGAGCAGACAAAGATTTTTGGAATTACAGGCTATCCTTTAAAAATTACTTCAAGCCCTGAACTTCAGAATAGAATGTTTAAGGAAAATTCGCTTAATGCAGTTTATATTCCTTTTAAATCTGAAACGATTGAAGATGCACTTGAATTTGCAGAAAAACTGGATATTCAGGGATTTTCTGTAACAATTCCTCATAAAGAAACGGTCATTCCGATTATCCGTAAAATAGATCCAAAGGCAGAAGCAATTGGTGCATGCAACACTGTTGTGCGCGAAGACGGAGAATGGAAAGGTTACAACACAGACGCAATCGGTTTTGAAAAAGCTCTTTTAGAGTTTACCGGCTACAAGGATTTGCGCGGAAAAAAAGTTTCGATTATTGGAGCTGGTGGAGCAAGCCGTGCAATTGCCTACATTATAAAAGAACTTGGGGCCCAGGCCTGCGTATTCAACAGAACGCTTGCAAAAGCCCGCCTTGTTGCAGAAAAATACGGTTTTGAATATGCAACTTTGGGACCAGAAAACCTTGAACGCTTGAATAAATACTCAGATATTATTGTTCAGACGACGTCAAAGGGAATGGGCTCGAATGAACCTTCCAACCAGGAAAATGACCCGATCTGGTTCTATGACTTTAGCGGAAAAGAATTTGTTTACGATGTAATTTATTCCCCGGAAGTTACGCCTGTAATGGCAAGAGCCGATGCTTCCGGCTGCAGTGTCTGCAATGGAGCGAGCATGCTCCTGTACCAGGGAATAGCTCAGTTTGAACTGTACAGACAGAGAGTGTAAAAAACTGGTGACGCGGGCTGTTTAATAAACTACAACGGGCTCAACCACAGTCTGTGCTCGCAGCCCGTGGCTGACATCGACAGAGAATACCGTCTACATTAAGATTTTATTCAACCTCAGATCGTTCTGACGCCAGTTTTTGTCTACTTTTACCTGAAGATCAAGGTCAATTTTGTAGTCAAAGAGTTTGCGCAGTTGCTTTATTGATTCAACGCGGATTGTTTTTATCATTTGTGCACCCTTGCCGATTACGATTCCTTTCTGGCTTTCTTTTTCTACGCATAAAAAGGCACGGCACCACATTTTTGTCGGGGAACGCATTTCCATGTCTGCAATCTGAACATAAATGCAGTGTGGAATTTCCTGATCGAGACGGTTAATTGCCTGTTCACGGATAACTTCTGCAATTCTAAAATCTACTTCCTGATCCGTGTAGAATTCTTCCGGATAAAGTGGCGGAGCAACTGGAGCTAAATCGTAAAGTGCGCGTAAGACATCGTTAATTCCTTCGTCGTTTTTGGCTGAAGTCTTTAAAATCTGTTTTTGTTCAATCAGAGGAAGCTGTTTTTTAAGGAAACTTTCTGCCTGCAGCGGATTAGAAGTTTTTTCGTCAATTTTGTTGATTGCAACCACTGTCTTTTTTTCGTGTCCTTTAAGAAGGTCTGCAATTAATTTTTCTTCGTCTCCGCATGGACGGGTTGAATCGATTACATAAAGAATTGAATCCGCATTTGCCAGCTGGTCGGCAACAATATTGCGCATTTTGAGGTTCATTTTTTTGTTTGATTCGTGATAGCCGGGTGTGTCAACAAAAACAAGCTGGCCTAAAGATGTATTTACGATTCCCTTGATTGCGTTGCGGGTTGTCTGTGGAATTGCGCTTACAATGCTGATTTTTTCGCCGGATGCGGTATTTAAAAAAGTTGATTTTCCTGCTGAAGGTCTTCCAATGATTGTAACAAGTGCTGTCTTCTGCTGGTCTGCAGATTGAATTGAATTAGTTGAATTTTCTGAATTTTCCATTGCACGATTATAGCATTTTTTTGTTCAGTTTATCCTTTGCTCTAAATAAAAAATTATTAGTTTGTGTTTGCCTGGTATGATAAAATATTCCGTTATGGAGCGATTAAAAATTTTACCGGGGCGGCCTTGGGATATTGGAGCTGTTTATGCCGCCGGCAGTGTTAATTTTTGTGTTTTTAGCCGCAATGCGACGGCTGTTTTTTTAGAATTATTTAAAAATCCGGAAGATTCTTCTCCTTACAAAACAATTGAATTAGATCCGAAAATAAACAGAACCGGAGATCTCTGGCACGTTTGTGTTGAAGGCTTAAAACCTGGAGCCCTTTATCTTTACAGAGTTGACGGACCTTTTGAAGTTGAAAAAGGGCACAGATTCAATAAAGAGCTTTATTTAATAGATCCGCGCGCTTACGCACTTACAGACAGTTCACTTTTTAAAAACCTTAAAAGCGACAAAACATGTCCGCTTGAAAAAATGCCTAAATGCGTTGTTGTTGACTCGTCTTACGATTGGGAAGGCGACAAACCTTTAGAAACTCCGTTAAGCGAATCCGTAATCTACGAAATGCACATAAAAGGATTTACCCATTCGCCGTCGTCGGAAGTAAAATATCGCGGAACTTACCGTGGAGCTGCAGAAAAAATTCCTTATTTAAAAAAATTAGGTGTTACGGCAGTTGAACTTTTGCCGGTGCAGGAATTTGACCCTTTTGAAAATATGAATTCAAACCCGAAAACCGGCAAGCGTCTTGTAAATTACTGGGGCTACAGCACAATGGCTTTTTATGCGCCAAAATCAGGCTACGCTTTTGACAGAACCCCGGGTGCGTGTGTAAAAGAATTTAAAGACATGGTAAAGGCTTTTCATAAGGCTGGAATTGAAGTTCTGCTTGATATTGTCTTTAACCATACGGCAGAAGGAAACGAGCACGGAGTTACATTCAGTCTGCGGGGCTTTGACAATTCGATTTATTACCAGCTGGTTAATTCAAACAAAGAATATTATGTAAATTTCAGCGGCTGCGGAAACGCTCTTAACTGTAATCATCCGGTTGTGCAGGATTTTATAATTTTCTGTCTGCGCCATTGGGTGCGCGAAATGCATGTTGACGGCTTCCGTTTTGACCTGGCAAGCGTTCTTACGCGTGACGAAAACGGTTTTTTAAATCCAGATGCTCCTTTAACGCGCAGAATCAGCGAAGATCCGGTTTTGCGTAATATAAAAATCATTGCAGAGCCGTGGGACTGTGGAGGTGCTTACCAGGTTGGTTCTTTTCCTGGTGGAAGATGGTGCGAATGGAACGACAAATTCAGGGACGGAATAAGAAAATTTATTCGTGGAGACGAAAAACTTTCGACAGAAGCAGCAACGAGAATTGCAGGTTCGAGCGATTTGTATTCTTCAAATGGAAGAAATCCTTACCACTCGATTAATTATGTTGTAAGCCACGACGGTTTTACGTTAAAAGACCTTGTTTCCTATAATTACCGCCACAACGAGCAGAACGGAGAAGAAAACCGCGACGGAACAGACAACAATTTAAGCTATAACAACGGTTTTGAAGGTCCGACCTTAAATCCAAAAATAGAAAAAGCGCGCGAACGCCAGATTAAAAACTTTTTTGTTGCCCTGCTTACAAGCCAGGGAACGCCGATGTTTGCTGCAGGAGACGAAGTTCAGCGGACGCAGCAGGGGAACAACAATCCTTATTGCCAGGATAACGAAATTTCGTGGTTTGACTGGAACGATTTAAAAAAGCATGAAGACACTTTTAATTTTGTAAAAACGCTTATTGAATTGCGGCGTTCTCACAGGATTTTTAAAAGAAAGAATTTTTTTGAAGGACAGAAATCTGCAACGGACATAAGCCCGGCGGATATAAGCTGGTTTAATATAGAAGGTCTTGCGCCGGACTGGTCAAAACTCAACAGATTTCTGGCATTCCGGCTGGGAGGCGGAGCCGGCAACAGCAGTGTTGAAGAAGACAACGACTTTTACATTGCTTATAATACTGATATTCACGATGTGACTGTTACAGTTCCGCCGGCGACTTTGGGTAAAAAATGGTACAGGGTTGCCGACACTTCGATAGAAACAAAAGACTGTATTTTACCTTGTGGAAAGGAAGAACTGCTTAAAAATCAGGAAAAATATGTTATTTTGGCAGGCTCTTCGGTTATTTTTATGAGTAAGTAAAATACAACGTGGTAAACTAAAAGATGTATTTTTGCGCTAGGGATTGTATGGGGCGCGTAGCGCGTGCGTAACGATAGTGGAGCACCGCAGGCGCGTTAGACGCCGTAGCCCAGGAAAGCCCGACGGCTTGCCGTAGCGCCCGACAGGAGAATAAAAGATGAAATTTAATGCTGAAGAATTCCGCGAAAACCTTGCTGCCCGTCTTCGCAGACAGTACGGAAAAGACATTTCTCAGGCAAACGAACACGACCTTTTTGATGCAGTCAGTGCTTCTGTGCAGGAATTGATTTTACCGGCATGGATGGCTACCCGCAAAGAATATGACAAAAAACCGGTTAAACAGCTTTATTATCTTTCTGCTGAATTTTTAATGGGAAGAGCGTTGAGCAACAATTTAATTAATCTTGGAATTAAAGAAGAAGTTAAGAAAGTTCTCGACGAAATGAACATAAATTACAACGTAATCGAAGATGAAGAGCCTGACGCTGGTCTTGGTAACGGTGGACTTGGTCGTCTGGCGGCATGCTTCCTGGATTCGCTTGCAACTCTTGACTATCCTGGCCACGGTTATGGAATCCGCTATGAATACGGAATGTTTGAACAGCATATCGAAAACGGCTACCAGGTTGAATATCCTGATAACTGGCTTAAACACCGCGATCCCTGGGAAGTTAAACGCTCGGATCTGGCTGTCAGCGTAAAATTTGGTGGAGAAATAAAATACGGAAAAACTCCTGACGGGCAGGACAGATTCTATCTTGAAAATGCAGAAGAAGTTATTGCAACTCCTTACGATATGCCTGTCGTTGGTTTTGACACAAATACAGTAAACACTTTAAGGTTGTGGCAGGCTTCGAGCCCGAACGGTTTTGATCTGCAGCTTTTTAACGACATGCGCTACAACGAAGCAGTTTTTAAACAGAATGATGCAGAAAACATTACCCGCGTTTTGTATCCAAACGACAACGGTCCTCAGGGAAAGACTTTGCGCTTAAAGCAGCAGTATTTCTTCTGTTCTGCTTCCTTGCAGGATTTGGTTCATCATTTTGTTGCTGATTACGGCACAGATTTTTCAAAATTCCCGGAACTGCATGTAATCCAGCTGAACGACACTCATCCGGTTGTTGCAATTCCTGAGTTGATGCGCATTCTGATGGACGAATATTCAATGGGCTGGAACGAAGCGTGGGCAATTGTTACAAAAACTTTTGCATATACAAACCACACGATTCTTGCGGAAGCTCTTGAAAAGTGGGACATTGGAATTTTCCAGGGCCTGCTGCCACGTATTTATCAGATTGTTGAAGAAATTAACAGAAGATTCCTTATTGAACTGCGTGCAAAATATCCGGAAGATTATCAGAGACAGAACCGCATGTCGATTATTCACGACGGAAAAGTTTACATGGCATGGCTTGCAATTCATGCAGGATTCAGCGTAAACGGTGTTGCTGCCCTTCATACTGAACTTTTAAAGAACGTTGAACTGCACGACTGGTACGAACTTTATCCGCAGAAATTCAACAATAAAACAAACGGAATTACACAGCGCCGCTGGCTGTGCGATTCTAACCCGAAACTTGCAGAATTTATTACAGAAAGAATTGGTCATGGCTGGGAAAAAGATCTTTCCAGGTTAAAGGGGCTTGAAAAATTTGTTGATGATGAAAAATCCCTTGAAGAACTGATTGCAATAAAACATCACAATAAGGAAATTCTCGTTGATTATTTAAAACGTCAGCAGAATGAATTCTTGGATCCTGATTCAATTTTTGATGTTCAGGTTAAACGTCTGCACGAATATAAACGCCAGCTTTTGAACGTTCTGCACATTATGTATCTGTACAACAGAATTATCGAAGACCCGACGTTCAATCCGCCGAACAGAACTTTTATCTTTGGCGCAAAGGCTGCAAGCGGTTACAGACGCGCAAAGGCAATAATCAAACTTATCAACACTGTTGCAGAACGCGTAAACAATGACCGCCGTGTTGGTGGAAAACTGCGCGTTGTGTTTATCGAAAACTATCGTGTAAGCGTTGCCGAAAAAATATTCCCGGCAGCAGATGTTTCTGAGCAGATTTCTACGGCAGGAAAAGAAGCTTCCGGAACTTCCAATATGAAGTTTATGGTAAACGGTGCCCTTACACTCGGAACCCTCGACGGTGCAAACATTGAAATTTTTGAAGAAGCAGGAAAAGAAAACGGCTTCCCGTTTGGTTTAACTACGGAAGAAATTCAAAAAATGGAAGCTGAACATTCTTATAATCCTCAGCAGTATCTTGAACGCAACCCGGCTCTTGCAAAGGTAATTAACCAGCTTGTTGACGGAACTTATGATCCTAGCCATCAGATTTTTAAGGAAATTCACGATTCTTTAGTTTATGGTGTAGAAGGTCAGCGTCCTGACGTTTACTATCTGCTTGCTGATTTTGACCTTTATTGCAAGGCTCAGGAAAAGATTGCAGAAGCATACGCAGACAAAAAAGGCTGGGCACGCAAAACTTTAATAAACATTGCAAACAGTGGAAAATTCTCTTCTGACCGCACGATCGAAGACTATGTCCGCGATATCTGGCACATAAAAAAGGTCAATGTTGCAAAGATTTAAGGAATAAGAATGAATTTTCCAGAACCACTTAAAAAGGGAGACACAATCGCCATTGCTGCTCCAAGCTTTGGAGCTACGACTGAACCTTATAAGACACGTTTTAAAGACGCAGTCCGCCAGTTTAAATTGCGCGGATATAAAGTAAAAATCGGCGAATGCTGCTATAAATCCGACGGGCTTGGAATTTCTACCAGACCGGAAGATGCAGCCCGCGAACTTATGGAACTTTATCTTGATCCGGATGTGAGTGCGGTTTTTAGCTGTGGCGGTGGAGAGCTTATGTGCGAAGTTATGAGTTTTGTCGATTTTGAAAAGCTCAGGACTGCGCCTGCCAGGTGGTTTATCGGTTACAGCGACAATACAAATTTTATCTTTCCATTAGTAACAATCTGTAATGTTGCTGCAATTTACGGTCAGAATGCGAGTGGATTTGGAAAGCCGTGGGAGCAGAGCGAATTTGACGTCTGGAACCTTCTTGAAGGAACAGATTACACTGTCCGCGGTTATCCAATGTTTCAGCCGCCATCTGCACAATCCAGCGACCCGCTTTCTAAGTACATTTTGACGGAGAAAAAAGTTCTTTCGACCTTTGTCAGTAAAGACGGAAAACTTGCAAAGCTAGAAGAAGATAAAGAGCTTTGCTTGTCTGGAACCTTGCTTGGCGGCTGCCTTGACTGTCTTGTCGGTTTAAGTGGAACTCGTTTTGATGCAGTAAAAGCTTTTAACGAAACACATAAAAATGTTTTGTGGGTTTTAGAAAGCTGTGATTATAACCCGATGGATATTCGCCGTGCGCTCTGGCATTTAAAAGAATGCGGATGGTTCAAAAATGCTTCCGGTTTTATTGTCGGTCGTCCGCTTGCTGCCTTCGGGCAGGAACTTATGGGTGTTAACGAAATTAATGCTGTAACAGGAGTTCTTGGGGAACTTGGCGTACCGCTTGTGCTGAATGCAGATATTGGTCACATTGACCCGGCAATGCCTTTGATAATTGGCAGCAATGCAGAAGTTACTGTAAAGGGTAACGATATTAAGATTGATATGGGGCTTTCCCGCTAGCGCGGGCCGGGCTTTTCAGGGTTACGGCTTTCGCCTTCAATGTTTTGTGCAGGTTTCGACACGCTCAACCGGCACAAAACATCGCGCTGCGCGCGCCCTTACAATCCCTAAGCCGTTTTATTTTTTAAGGAATGTTCCGACTAAACCTGCAACCCAGCCGGCAAGAATCAGATAAAAACCAAGTCCCGTAATTTTGAACCAGCGTTCAAAAAATCCGCCGTTGTAGAAGAAAATAAGTCCTGCAACAATTGAAGCAATAAGGCAGACAGTTTTGAGCATGCCTGCGTTAGAAACGCTTACAAAAGTAAATACAAGCCCCAGCACTGCTGCTACAAACATAATAACTGCAAGCCATGAATTAACTTCAGACAGGTCTTTAAAAGCCTGAACGATTGTAAAATCGATGTTTCCTAAAATTCCAAGCTTGATTCTGATTACCGGAAGAAAACTTCCGACAACAACCAGAGCCATTCCGATAACGTAAAAAAGATTAAATGAAGAACCTTTTTTTGCCATAAAAACTCCTGTAGAAAGTTTGCAACGCAAACTTAAATAAAATCTGTCTTTAATTCTAACACAAAATTGCAAAGCAGAAACGACCAAAAACTCGAAAATTAGAAAAACTGCGTTTATGCGTTTAATTGACCATTTATTGCGTATATTCTAAAATATTTTTGTGAGGACAGTGTTGTTTTTGAAAAGACACGTCCTTTTTTTTAAATTAAGTTTTTTAGTTAAGGTCTGGAGGATTTTATGAAAAAGGTTCTGGCAATTTTTGGAGTTGCATTGTTGATTTTTTGTGCTGCTGGCTGTGGAAAAAAAGTAGAAAAAGGTGAATATACTTTAGAAAAAGGTGTTTTAAAGATTGGTACAGAAATCGGTTATCCTCCGATGGAATATTACGACACCGACGGCAAAACAATGATTGGTTTTGACATTGAAATGGCTCAGCTGATTGCAGATAAACTTGGCTTAAAACTTGAACTGATTGATACTGCCTGGGACGGAATTTTTGCCGGCCTCGACACTGCCAGATACGATGCTGTAATTTCTTCCGTTACAATGACTGACGAACGAAAAAATTCAATGGATTTTACAAAATCTTACATTGGAAACGGACAGTCAATTATTCTGTTAAAAGATTCAAAACTGCCGGTTACAAAACCTTCTGACCTTGAAGGCTTAAAAGTTGCTTACCAGGCTGAATGTACTTCTGACTTTTTTATGGAAAAACAGGCTGCTGCTGGCTTAAAATTTGTTCCATGCGAATTTGACAAAGTTATAAATGCCTATGATGAACTTTCGCTCGGACGCTGCGACGCAGTTGTTTCTGATGCTCTCGTAAGTTCTGCTTATCTTGGACCAGATTCAAAATTTAAATGTGTATGGACAGGCGATCCTGATGAACTTTTTGGAATTGCTGTAAAAAAAGGAAATTCTGCCCTTGCTGAAAAACTTAATTCTGCGCTTGACGAAATCGTTGCAGACGGTTCACTTTCGGCCCTTTCTTCAAAAATATTTGGTTCGGACTTGATTACGGTAAAATAAATGGGAACAGCTTTTTCTAAAATTATTGGCTGGGTTCCGGCTTTGCTCAACGGTGCAAGAATTACGATTCTTCTTACATTGACCGCTGTTGCTGCCGGAACAGTTTTCGGGCTTGTTCTTGCGCTTGGAAAAATTTCAAAAAATAAGGTTATTAACAGAGTCTGCGGAGCATATATTTTCTTTTTCCGCGGAACTCCGCTTTTAATGCAGCTTTATTTTTTGTATTTCGGGCTTCCGAAACTCTGTCATTATCTGACAATTACAAACAAATTCCTTGCAGCCTTTATTGCTTTTTCATTGAACAGCGCAGCCTACATGGCGGAGTATATCCGTGCTGCAATCCAGTCGATTGACAAAGGCCAGTACGAAGCCAGCCGAGTTCTTGGATTTAATTATTTTCAGACAATGGCACTTGTAATTGTTCCCCAGTCAATAAGACGTTTGATTCCTTCTGTCGGAAACGAATTTATAATGGTTTTAAAAGACGCTTCTTTAGTTTCGCTGATTGCTCTTGAAGATATTACAAAAATTACCAGAAGCATTGCTTCGAGTGCAGGAAACGAACTTGTTTATTTACCGGCAATGATTTTGTATTTAATCATAACGGCAGTTTTTTCGTTTGCATTCAACAAGACAGAAAGAAAATTCAGTGTTTACGAATAATTAAGGACAGATTATGAGCATGATAAAAACCGAAAACATCTGCACAAACTTTGGAAGTCTGCACGTTTTAAAAAATGTCAGTCTCGAAGTTATGCCAAGCGAAGTTGTGTGCATAATTGGTCCTTCCGGGGCTGGAAAGTCAACTTTTTTGAGGACACTGAATCATCTTGAACATATTGATAACGGTAAAATCTGGGTCCAGGGACAGCTTCTTGACGAATACGAAAACGGTGAATGTAAATACAAAATTCCTAAAAAAGAGAGGAATTCAATTCTTCTGGAAATGGGAATGGTTTTTCAGCGTTTTAATCTGTTTCCGCACAAAACTGTTTTGCAGAACGTTATGCTTGCTCCCGTAAATGTCGGAAAAATTGAAAAAGAAAGCGCACGGCAAAAGGCAATGGAACTGTTAAAAATGGTCGGGCTTGATACAAAGGCAAACGAATATCCGAACAGGCTTTCTGGCGGGCAGCAGCAGCGTGTTGCAATTGCCCGTGCCCTTGCAATGGATCCAAAAATCATGCTTTTTGATGAACCTACAAGTGCCCTTGACCCGGAACTTGTTGGCGAAGTTCTTTCGGTAATGAAAAAACTAGCAGAAGGCGGAATGACAATGATTGTCGTAACTCACGAAATGGGCTTTGCCCGCGAAGTTGCCGACCGCGTTGTTTTTATGGAAAAAGGAGAAATCCGCGAAAGCGGCACTCCAGAAGAAATTTTTAATTCTCCAAAGAGTGAACGCCTTCAGAAGTTCTTGAAATCCGTTCTGTAAGGTTTTGATGCTGGCTTTTATTTGCTGACAATTACTTTTTGAACGGTTTTGAATCTTCGTAGTCAAAAATTGTTTTTTCGTCGATAAATCTTGAATATTCGCGTTTCCAGATTAAATGAGCGTCGCTTGAATCGTATTTTTCAAGCGCGTCTTTGTCCATGTCTATTTCGATCATAAGGTCGGCGCGGTTGTCGCGGTCAATGCAGCATTTATAAAGTTTTACATAGTGAACACCGTCGATTTCTGTTGCAGCGTCAAAAATTTCCTGAATCTGTTCAATAAAAGAATTTTCAATCTTTTTAGAAATTTCCGGAATAAATTTTACAAGAATGCAGTGCTTCATTTTTGTTCCTCCAGTTTTGTAATTATTGCTCCGGCAACTCTTTCGCCGTCCATTGCAGAGCTTCCGATTCCTCCAGAGTAGCCGCTTCCTTCTCCACAAGGGTAAAGGTTTTGAATCTGAGTACATTCGAGTGTTTCTTTGCTGCGTAAGATTCTTACAGGAGTGCTTGTTCTTGTTTCGCTTGCTATCAAGATTGCGTCGTCGCAGACAAAACCTTTCATATTCTTGTTAAAATCCAGAAAACCGATTCTTAATTTTTTATGCAGATCTTCCGGCAGCCATTTGTCGAGTCTGCTCGAAACAACTCCCGGCTTATAGCTTGTTACAGGCAGGTCTTCTGATTTTCTTTCGTCTAAAAAGTCTGTTAAGCGCTGGGCCGGTGCATACTGGCCGTTTCCGTTTTTTGCCGTAAGTTTTTCCAGCCAGGTTCTCCAGTAAAGTCCAGCAAGGGCTGGACAGCCGTCATCTAAGGCTTTTTTCTTAAAAACTTCTGGAATATCTTCCGGGCGGCGTTCAACAACAATGGCAGCGTTTGACCATTCACTGTTGCGGCCTGAAGAACTCATTCCATTTACAACAATCTGGTCTTTTGAAGTAGCGCAGGGAACAACAAAACCACCTGGGCACATACAGAAACTGTAAACGCCACGACCTTCAACCTGAGTCGTAAGACGATATTCTGCTGCGTCCGGCATCTGTTTTCCGTGGAACTGAATTGCATCGATTATTGAGCGCGGATGTTCAACGCGGACTCCAACTGCAAATGTTTTTGCTTCCAGGGCATCCGGCGCGATTTTTGCAATCATTTTATAAATTCCTGCGGCAGAATGTCCTGTTGCAAGAATTATTGAATCTGCAAAAATTTCTTTTTCAGTTCCGTCTGTCAGATTTTTTACTTTTACTCCGGCTGCCTTTAATTTTTCTCCTTTTTCGGTCAAAAGGTCAGTGCAGAGTGAATTAAAATGAATTTCTCCGCCAAGTTCAATAATCTTTTTTTCCATGCGGTCGATTATGCCTGGCAGTTTGTCTGTTCCAATGTGAGGATGGGCGTCGGTTAAAATGTTTGGATTTGCTCCAAAATCAACAAAAATTCTATAGATTTTGTAGATGTCGCCTCTTTTGTTTGAGCGGGTATAGAGTTTTCCGTCAGAAAAAGTTCCAGCCCCGCCAGAACCAAAGCAAAAGTTTGAATTTTCGTTTAAGACACCGTTTTCAGTAAGGTCAGAAATGTCATTTGTGCGTAAATTAGTCGGGTTTCCGCGTTCAATGATTATCGGCTTTATTCCTCTTTCAAAAAGCTTAAACGCTGCATAAAGCCCCGCCGGGCCGCAGCCGACTATAATTACGGAATGTCTGCCGTCGGCGTGTTTCCAGTTTTTAGAAATATTTTCGAGATCTTCAGGTTCTTCGCCAATGTAAACCTTGTAGCGCATTACAAGCTTTATCTGGGCATGTCTGGCATCAATTGATTTTTTTACGAATACAGAAGTTATTTTCTGATTTTTGACGGGAATGTTTTTAGAAACAAGTTCCTTTTTAATTTTTGAATCGATTACAGCCTGTTTATTTTCTTCTTCAGGCATGAGGGTGATTGAAAGTTCACAAGTCATGCCCCAATTATATTCCAGGAAGTTCTAAAAAATCAACTTTGCAGATTTTTCCTATACGTTGAATAAGTCAATCTGTGAGCCGATTTTTGCAATTGAGCCCTGCATGGTTTCAGAAATTTCTTTCAGCGTTTGTCCGTTGCCGTTAATCTGGTTTGCAGATGTTGTCATTTCTCCCATGCTGGATTTTATTTCTTCAGTTGCAACCTGCAGTTTTTTAACCTGATCCAGGATTCCCTGGTTGCCTGCAGACATGTTTCCAGAAGCATCCCTTACGTCGGAAGTTGAATCATTCATCATTTTGAGCGCATCTGTAATCTGGCGGCTGCCGATTTCGCTTTCTTCCATTGCGCCCTTAATCTGCTGAACAAGCTGATCAGTTTCGCGGATTTTAGAAGTTACGCTCTGGAAAGCCTGTTTTGCTTCTGCAGAAGACTGAACAACGTTTTCGATGGACTTTTGAATTTTTGCAAGTTCTTCCCTGATCTGTTTTGACTGCTTGCTTGAACTTTCCGACAGATTATGAATTTCATCAGCAACAACACTGAATCCTCTTCCGGCTTCTCCAGCGTGAGCGGCTTCGATCGAAGCATTCATTGCAAGAAGGTTTGTTTCGCTTGCAATCTTTTGAATTACCTTGTTTGCTTCCATGAGCATCTGGCTCTGTTCCTGAATCTGCTGAATCTGTTCATCAACATTATTCTGCTTTGCAATTCCCGTATTTGTGTTTTCTTCGAGATCATCAAAAGACTCAACCATGTGTTCAGTGCTGCGTGTAACAGAAGTAATGTTTCCAAGCATCTGTTCAACAGCTGCACTTGCCTGTGTAACTCCGGAAGACTGATTTTCAATCAAGGCGTTAAGGGATTCAATATTGTCTGCAATCTGGCTTACTTTTCCTGCAGTTTCTTCAACAGACTGTCCCTGTAAATCAATCTGTGCGCTTACGGTATTTATGTTCGTTATAATCTTGTTAATAGAATCTCCGGTTTCTACAGTTGTATCTGCCATGTCCTTATCAACAGCAGAAAGTTCTTCTTTGGATTCCTTAATGCGCAGAATAATGCGGTGCAGGTTTTCTGTAAACGTGTTGAATCCCGTAACAACTTCGCCAACTTCGTCCTTTGTTTTTACGGTAATGCGTTTTGTTAAATCTGCATCCCCTGAAGCAATTTCAATAATCGAATTCTTAAGGCGGATAAGCGGATGAACTAAAATCGTTAGGTAAATTGAAGCAACAATCAAAAGCAGAATTCCAATCAGCACGCTGATAAAACTAATCTGGAAAGCACTTTTCTTTGCAGTTGCCATAATTTCTGTTTCGTCAATTGCAATTGCAAGCGACCAGTTTGTGTGGTTAATCGGACAGTAAAAAACATAATTTGTTGCATTGCGTTCAGTGTCTTTTATTACGGCACTTCCTTTCTGCGCAAGAATCATGTTCTGCGTCATTTTTTTGTAGCCTTTATAGCCGGAAGCTTCGTCGCCCATTTCAAAAAAGTTTTTCATTATTTTTTCAGAATCCGGGTGGGCAATAATGTTTCCTTTTGAATCAATAGCATAAGTAAAACTGTTTTCGCTGAAAATTGTCTGCGAAATCTGATAATTCACCTTACTTAAAGAAAGAGCTCCGACAATTACTCCCCAGAATGAATTGTTTTTATTGTTTACCGGACTTGAAATATAAAAAATGTAGCCATAGCCGTCTGGAGAAGGAACAGGGTCAGAAATATAAACCGATTTTCCCTGCGTCTGGATTGCAGTAAAAAAATCATCGTGCGAAACATCTGTTACGTTTCCATTTGAATCAAACATCTGTCCGTTCTGGTCTGCGATTGCAATAAAATCAAAACTCGGATCAATTAAACCCCTGTTTTCTGTTAAATAATCGCAGGCTTTTTCCCATTCACCGGAAGTAAAGGCTTCTGATTTAGAAAAAATTCCAAAATTGGTTGCAAAAGAGTCGAGCCAGTAAGTTAAACCGTCGGCAGTGCGTTCTGCAATTGTCGTTGCAAATGTTGTATAAGTTTCTGTGTTGTCGGAAGCAATTGAACGCGTCAAAATTGAAACAAGCGAAGTAAACGAAATTACAAGCAGAACAAAAAGTACGGTTGCAAATTTAAAAGCCATTGAGCGTGTCAGCTTTTTAAGACTGAATCTGCGGCTTGATTTTGTCTTTATCTTTTTAATTTTTGGCTTTTTATTTTTACCAAAGCGTTTTTTTTCTTTTTTGTCAGTATTGCTCTGTGGTTCGAGTAAGTTCTGGTCTGCGCTTTCTGCTGGTGGCAGGTCTTCGAGATTCAGAATTTCTTCGTTTTGTGTTTTATCAAGTTCCATTTTATCCTCATTCAAAGGCTCGTTCATAGAAATCCTCCAGAGTTTAATTTTTTTATTTTGTCGGGCGCATTTTATCGGCAAAAGCCGATAAAACCGGGCTTTTCGTGGTTCCGCTGTCGCTTCATTGTTTTGCGCCGGCTAAAATCCGCCGCAAAACAACGGCAAGCCGCCACTACAATCCCTTGCGCGAAGCGCAAGGTCGTGCGCTAATAGCGCACAGTAAAATAACGAGTTTGCCTGCAAACTCGCAGCGTAGCAGTCGAAGACAGATACGCAAAAATCCCTTGCGCGAAGCGCACAGGTTCTGTCATGCTTCAGCATCTTATCGTTATAAAAAAACAAAATTGTGCATAAAAAGTTGCACTCTGACTCTTCATATTATCGCTTAAAAATACGCTTAAATAAAGAAGAATAAATACTAATAATTAAAAATTTGGAGAAACCGGGCAAATTCCTTCAAAAAAAACTCTTAGTTGAAAAAAACTGACAAACTGTAGATAATACATAAATTATTTATTGAAAGTAAGGAAAAAATATGAAAATCAATCAGCTTGAACAGCTTTTATCAGCAAACGAATATCCTGGACGCGGAATTGTTGCCGGTCTTTCTGAAGATGGAAAATACGCCGTAAGCGCATACTGGACAATGGGACGCAGTGCAGGCAGCCGCAACCGCATTTTTGTTGCAGAAGAAGAAAACGGTACAGAAGTTGTACGTACAAAGGCCTTTGATCCAGGTCTGATTGCAGGCGATCCAAGCTTAATAATCTATGCTGCTGTCCGTCAGTATAAAAACAGCACAATCGTTACAAACGGCGATCAGACAGACACAATTTTTGAAGGCTTAAAAGAAGGAAAAACTTTTGAACAGTCTCTTACAGGCCGCAAATACGAGCACGATGCACCAAACTACACACCGCGCATTTCTTCACTCTTAAATGTAGAAAATTCAAAATTTGATTATGCAATTTCGATCTTAAAAAGCGACAACGGAAATCCGGACAATACACTCCGCTTTACATTTACATACGATTCTCCGGTAAAGGGGCAGGGAAGATTCATTCATACTTACATGGGCAACGGAAATCCACTTCCATCGTTTGAAGGCGAACCTGTTTTAGTTGAATTAAAAGGTTCAATTGACGAATTTACAGACAAAATCTGGTCAAGCTTAAACGAAGAAAATAAAGTAAGTCTTTTTGTCCGTTACATTGACATTGCAAGTGGAAAATACGAAGAGCGGATTCTCAATAAAAATAAGTAATTTTTACTTGTAAAAATGAAAAATCTAATCTGCACAACTCTCTTAATAGAAAAATCGCCGCAGGCATTGCCTCTTGGTGCTGCCTGTGTTGCTTCTGCCGTAAAAAATGACGGACGCACAAAAAAATCATTCAATGTTGAACTGCTTGATTTTTGCCGTGAGTCGCCGGAAATTCAATCTATTGCAAAAAAAATAGAGTCTGGTGCAGAAAAAAATGCATTTGATAAGGCTGCCGGCTCTTATCTTGCAGAACAGCTTCTTAAAAAAAATCCTGATTTTGTGCTTTTCAGCGTCTATGTCTGGAATCACGTTGCTTTAGAAACTGCAGCAACAATAATCCGTGCCAGAAATTCAAAAATTATTACGATTGCAGGCGGGCCTGAAGTTACGGCGGCTCCTTTTGTTTTTAACGGTTTTATCTATACAATTGCCGGGGCTGGCGAAGAAGCCACAGTAAGTCTTTTAGATTCAATTTTGAAAAAACAAAGTATCGGAGATTTTAAAATTCCAGGAGTGAGCTTTTTAAACGGAAAAAGTGCAGAATGCGATTTTTCAAGGGCTGTTCCGTGCAGTCTCGAAAAACTTCCTTCACCGTATCTTGACGGAACTTTAGACGCTTCTAAATATGGTGGCGCACTGTGGGAACTTGCCCGGGGCTGTCCGTTTAAATGTTCGTATTGTTATGAGTCAAAAGGCGAAAAAAAAGTTTCGTATTTTCCAATGGAACGTCTGGAAAAAGAAATTGAACTTTTTGCAAAAAAGAAAATTCCTCAGGTTTTTGTCTTAGATCCGACTTACAATGCTAGCAAAGAAAGGGCAATAAAAATGCTTAAGCTTATTGCTCAAAAAACTCCGGATACTTTTTATTATTTTGAAGCCCGCGCAGAATTTATTGACCGTGAACTTGCAAAAGCGTTCAGTAAAGTGCGCTGTGCTCTTCAGATCGGGTTACAGAGTGCAGATCCGGAAGTGCTAAAAAATGTGCACAGAACGCTCGACAAAAAAAAGTTTGTAAAAAATATCGGATTCTTAAACGAAGAATGTGTTACCTTTGGTTTTGACCTTATTTACGGTTTGCCGGGCGACAATTTTAAAGGTTTTAAAAACAGCATTGATTTTGCCTTAAGCCTTTATCCAAACAATCTTGAACTTTTCTGTCTTTCAGTTCTTCCGGGAACAGCCCTCCACGATGATGCACAGCGCTTTGGAATGATTTGGGAACAGACACCGCCTTATCATGTTCTGCGCACGCCTCAGTTTTCTGAAGGTGAACTTGCAAAGGCAGCTTCTCTTGCAAGAGCCGTAAACCTTTTTTATACGCAGGGGCGGGCAGTCAGCTGGTTTAATTGCGTTATTTATCATCTTCACAAAAAACCGAGTGTGTTCTTGGGAGAATTTGAAAAATTCCTGAAAGAAGAAAAAATCAATATTCCGCCGGAGCCGAAAACTTCAGAAATCCGTAAATGGCAGAAGGATTTTATAAAAAAACAGTTTGAACAGCAGCATCTTTCAAAGTTTACGCTTATTGTCTGTGATCTTATCGATTTGTACGGAGCTTTAAGCGATGCTGACGGAGACGGTTTAACTTCCGTCGTAAAACTGAATTACTGGCCGGACGACTTGCTTTCTGAATACGCAATGGACCTTCCATTCTTTGCAGCAAATGCAAAACGCCACACAAACACAATAAAAGTTCATCCGTCTCCAGACGGCGCCGTGTGGGAATAGTTCCCGACGAGAGGCTATTTGAATTTAGTTGTAAAATCAAATTTAAATTATGTTATTGACATTAAACTTTAGTTACTGTATGCTAACAAATGAAGTTAGCTTGTGCTAACACAGTGTACCTCATGGCAGGCTTTCACTTAAGTTCTGACTGTTTCTCTGGAGTGAATGCCTGCCATCTTTTTTTTTGAGACAATATGGGATTTGAAGAAACGATAATTCATTGCAGTGCACCGTCGCTTTGTGGAATAAAACCTGCAAGTCTTTTTAGCATGAACAGCGAATCTTTTCTGAATAATCGTCAGATTCTGTTTGCTTGGAGAAGCAGTTTTTCTAAAACAAAAAGATTTTTTGTAACATTAAAAAAAGAAAACGGCAGATTTTTATTTTTTGTTTATGACAAGGCTCTTTTGCAGAAAGTCTGCATTCAAAAAAACAATATTGAATATTTAAAATCAAAAGGCTATCCGGTTGAAAAAGGGTTTAATTCAATCTTAAGTGAACTTATAAACCGGCTTGCACATCAGGAAAATTTTCCTCACGAAACAGGGCTTTTTCTGGGGTATCCGCTGGCAGATGTAATCGGCTTTGAAACAAAAAACGCAAGGGACTGCCTTTACAGCGGTTTCTGGAAAGTTTACGGAGACAAGCAGACTTCCGTTAACTTAATGAAAAAATATAAGGTCTGCACTGAACTTTGCATGTCGTGGTTTAAGCAGGGATTAAGCGTTCCTCTTGCCGCACAAAAATACAGCTCTGTAAGAGTGTAAAAAATAAACCGCGTAAGCGATGTTTTAGGAGAAACATTTATGAAAACAGCTATTGTTTATGCAACAACAACAGGTAATACAGAACAGCTTGCAAATGCAATTAAAGAAGATGCACCAGATGCATATTTTAGTACTGCAGATGTTGCTGACGCAAACGAAGTGCTCAGTGCAGATTTAATTCTTCTTGGAAGCCCTGCAATGGGAGCTGAACAGCTCGAAGATTCAATGGAAGAATTTTTCAGTGGAATTGAAGGAAGCCTTTCTGGAAAAACTGTTGGTCTTTTTGGTTCCTATGACTGGGGCGACGGTCAGATGCTCAGTGACTGGGGAGATCGCGTAACTGCTGCCGGTGCAACATTAAAAGGAATTGCAAAGGCTCAGCTTGCTCCAGATGCTGCTGCAATTGAAGAAGCAAAGGCACTTTTAAAATAAAATTTGCAATCTGGCTGTTTCTGTTATTGAATTCATTTTTGAATTTTTATAGAATGGTTGAACTTATCGGAACACCGAGGAAAGGAGGTGAAATTACATGGCAACAATCGTTGTAGACGAGTCAGAGAACCTCGAAAAAGCAATTAAACGCTTTAAGCGCATGGTTGAAAAAGAGGGTATTGTTCGCGAATGCAAACGCCGCGAATACTATGTAAAGCCTTCTGCAGAAAATCATCAGAAGAAAACAGCTTTGGAACGCAAACTCTTTAACAAGAGACGCAAGTCAGAAAAGAAAGACTACTAGTTCTTAAGTTTACGAAAAAGCCCTTCAGTTTTTGCTGAAGGGCTTTTTTTGTCTTAAAATTGTTTTACGGCTTAGGGGTAGCAGCACCTGCAAAGCAGTCCTCTAACGGTGGAGTCCACCGTTAGAGGATGAGCCGCGCAAGACGGCGAAGTGCGAATGACCCGACCCGCTTTAGCGGGTAAGCCCCGGAATTACAGACTTATTTTGCATTAGCATTCTTGCTGCGATAGTTGTAATCTGCACCAACATTTGCCGGAGCTGAGTCTGTCAGCTTGAAAAGGTCTCCGATTTCGAACTGACCGTATTCGTTGCGTGGAATGCGGTTGAATGAACCGTCTGCATTGAATCCGTTTGCCCATTTTGAAATGTCGCTGTCAACAAAAACAGTTGCGTCTAATTCCTGTCCGTCTGCATTGAGGGTTTTTGCTCCGTTAAAGAAGTAATTTGTATTAGATGCAAGGCGTTTTGCAAGGTCTGGATCGTTAGAAGCGTCAAAGTTGTCGCCTGCGCCACCATTTACAGAAAGAACTCCGTCTGCTTCGAAAACACGAGGACTTGAAGCTGCCTTGCCTTTTCCGTAGAGAGAAACGTTGTAGTTTCCGCTGCCGTAAACTGTTACTTTGTCGAGGATTAATGCAGGGTTAGAGTTACATGTTACACCGTTTACACCGTTGCCCCATGAAATTGAGTTGCGGAGAATGTGTTTGATTGCAATTCCGTCGCCACCAAGCTTAAATCCGTTTCCGTCACCGTTACCAGTTCCGTCGAGTTTTGTACCGTTTGCGTATGTAATGCAGTTTTCAATCAAAGCTGCACCGATAGCACCTGTTTCAACTTTTGAATAGAAGTCCCATCCGTCGTCTACGTTGTGGTGTGCTACACAGTTGCGGAATACGTTGTTGTTTCCTGTTGTAAGTTTAGAAGCAAATCCGTCTGCATTGTTCTGTGCAGGGTCGCAGTTTCCGAATGATTCACAGCCAAAGATAAGGTTGTCGTGCGGCCATTTGTCAAAAGTTTCTGAAGAGCGGCCGGAAATCTGAATTCCTGTATCTCCGTTTAAGTAGGTGTCTACCATTCTGATTTCGTTGTAGTTTCCTGCAACCTGGAGGGCTTTTACGTCGCCTGGAGTGCCGGTAATGTCAAAACCTTCGAGTGTCCAGTAGCTTCCGTAGAGGTTTACTGCTGTTACCTTTGCCTTTGATTTAGAGAAGTCGATAACAGGGCGGCTTCCAGCTTCTGCAATAAGGTATTTTCTTGCTTTTGGAGTACCGTCGTTTCCGCGTTCAATTTCGAGGCTACTTCCAGGGTAGTAAGTGCCTGCTTTTAAGATGATTTTCTGACCTGGCTGACAGTATGCAACTGCTGAAGCAAGGTCGAGAGGATCTTCGCTTGTTCCTGCACCGAATGCGTTTGCATTTGGAGAAACATAAAGGACCTTACCCTTGTATGTTTTAGAAATGATTGTATGAGAGAAAGTTACAGGCTTGTAGTTCATTTCGTAGTCGTTGTCTTCTGCGTTGAACTGAGCAATAACTTTTTTAGGAGCTGGACGCCAGTTGTCTTCTGGATCGAAGGTAACGAGAAGGTCGTTCAAATCCGTGTTGATTTTGATTGTCTTTTTATAGTCAGCAAAAACTTTTCCTTCTGGAACTGTAATTTTGTCTCCTTTGATGAGAACTTTTCCGTCAGTTGTTTTTACGCTGATAGTTCCGTTTGCATTTGCTGTAAATGCAAATGGATATTTCTTATTGTACCATGTTGTCGGACAGTCGATTGTTGTAGAAAGTGGAACTAACTCTGGCGGTTCTTCCTGTGCCGGAGGGTCTTTTTTAGGATCTGTGATATTGAGAACAACGTCAGAGAATGTTGCGTTGCATCCGCGTGCTACTGCAAACCCAATGTAAATGTGGTCTTTGTCGAGCTGAAGGAGCTTGTTGTTCTCTGGATCGTACATAATGTATTCTTCTTTTGTGTCTTCAGAAGGAATTGCACGTTTGTAGATTGCATGGTAACCGGTGTTGTCTTTCTTGAGTGTTATACGGTATGTGTCGCCTGTCTTGATTGCATCTGAGCCCTGATCGTAAGAGAATGCGTCTGATTTGCTTGTTGCGTGAGATTTAATTCCTTCGTCGCCAAGAGCAATGATTTCGTCTGTAAGACCGCTTACAAAGCGGGCACCGATTCCGTTTTTAATTTCTTTTTTTACGCCGTTAACGTGAGTTGTAAATTTGCGTGTAATTACACCAGCCGAGTTGTTGTAAGCAATCATCAATGGCTGACCTTCTACACCAAGGCGGTCAAGTGCAAGAAGGCCAAAGCCTTCCTGTCCGTCTGCCATCGGGTTGTGGTAGTCAACGTGAACTGTTGCAGTAAGTTCAAAGTTTTCTTTTTTAGGATCAATTACTGTGTAATAGAATGAAATTCCATCAAAGTAGCTTTCAAACTTTCCGCCTTTTTCGATGATGTTTCCTGTTTTTTCGTCATAAGTGCAGGAATAGAGTGTAACTTTAAGATCGTTTGGATCGAGAAGTTCGTAGCGGTTGCGTGCAGGATTTGTTGAAGTTCCGAATTCTGTGAATGTCCATACTCGTTCTTTTTCTGCACGAATGAGTTTGTGGGTTGTTAAAGAAGGAACTTTTTCTGAACCGCGGGTTGCATAAACGATAACGTCGCTGTAATCGCCTGCTTTAAGGCCTTTTATTTCTGCAGAAAGAGCAGTTGTTTTTGGAAGTTCCTTTGCTTTTCCGTTTGAATCTGTGTAAGAAACAACATAACCGTCAGCTTCTACAACAGCGTCCCAGGTTAAAGAGAGCGTTCCGCTGCCAATGTTAAGGATGTTTACAACAGGCTTTAAGAGAGGAAGACTGAAGTCGAAAGAAACTGAATCAGAAGCTTTAGAAGTTGATTCGTTGTTGCGCTGTGTGTAAACAGTAAAAGTATACTTTCCAGAAAATTCCGGAGTGAATTCTGAATGTTTGTCAGCACGGCGGGCTTTGCCGAATGTGTTTTTTACAGGACTTCCGAAAGGTCCTTTCATTTCAACATAGCCTTTGTCTGCTGTTTTTGTATCTGTAGGAGCATTGAATTTTACGGAAATTTCGTTTGGATTTCCTTCAGAAAGCTCTACAGAGGTGATTTTTGGAGCAGCAACACTTGACCATTCCGGACGAGACTGTGCAAATCCAGAAAAGGCGAGGGCTGCAATAATTCCAAGAGAAATGATTTTTTTCATTTTATTCTCCCAAATATTTAATTGATGCCTTGCAATGCAAAACATTGTAGCCTGTAAACAAAAAGCGCAGACTCCCTATTTTTGACAGAAAGTCTGCGCTTTTTTTATGTCAGGGATTTAACTAAAGTGCCTGCCTTTATTTTAGATTTATAAGACAGAGCCTTTTTTACCTACTTTCCAACGTTGATTTTGTAGATGTTGATTCCTGATTTTTTAGAAAATACTGTGTAAGTTCCGTCTACGCTGACTTTTACAGAACCTTCTGATGCAGGAGTTCCAGCTTCGCCGTCAACGTCCATTGGAAGTTCTTTTACAGTTTTTCCATCTGGTCCAACTACAACAATCTGTCTCATATCTGTTTTAGAAGTTGAGTTGCCCCAGACTGTGATTGTTTCACCAGCTTTTGCAGGGAAAGAAACTGAACGTGCTGTTGCGTTTCCTGAGCCCTGGAGCTGAAGAGCCATATTGAATTCTTCACCATTAGCAGCTTTGTGCATTGGTTTTTTAGAGATGTTCATGTACTTTTCGCTGTTTGCATGAAGAACAAAACCATCTTCGAGAGACTGATCCTCTGTGATTGTACCTTTTTCGAGATCCTCTGCGCTAAAATAGCCTTCAGCAAATGCTACTGTAGAGAGCATAAGACATGCAGTAAGAAAACCAACTAACTTTTTCATTTAAAAGCCTCCTTTAAGTGTCTGTGGTTCATTTTGTAAAACGTTCGTTTTTTTCTATATGAACATTGATTTTTTTGCGGCAAAACCATTTTATCAATGTCATTTAGAATATTTTAATTATATAGAAAAAGAAAAAAAAATTAAGGGCAATATTTGAATAAATGCGATATTTGATTATTTTTGAAAGAAAAAAAACTTATAAAAAAAAGCAATATTTTAAACAAAAATCTCTAAAATCCGACCAATGCTACGCCGGACACGTCGGGCGCAGTCGACCGCAGACCTTCAGGTCGAATGTCGAGTTTCAACAAAGACACATCAAATAGCCTCTCGTCGAGAACCTGCCAGCAAGCCGCATGCTTCGCTTCGCTCAGAATGCGTTTGTGTCAGAACCTCTCCTACGGCTATTTGACATTTTTTTTATAAAATAAACTCGCCATTCATGGCGGTCAGTTGCAGAGAGCGTCCGAGACAGGACTAATAAATACAGTTTTATTTGAAAAAAAAGGGCAAAAAATATAGAATTCGTTTGTTTTTATCTTAAAAAGATGGGGGATTTTTTTATGGCACAGGAATACGATTTTACAATTGAGCAGCTCGGTCCCTGCAGGGTTCATTCACCGATTGAACTTTCTACAAAACACGGTGAATTTCGTGCAAATTATGTAAAAGACACTTCTTCGGTGCGCTATTCTGTAAACGTTTTTGAAGATTCGCCAAAAGACGACGGAATGAATCCTGGAAACTTAATGCAGAAAGCGGGTCCTCGTGAATATATTTATTTTAATCCGGCTCATGTAAATGCAGGAATCTGTACCTGTGGTGGTCTCTGTCCGGGACTAAACGACGTAATTCGTGCTGTTGTACGCTGCCTTTACTATCGTTATGGCGTAAAAAAGATTCGCGGTTTTAGATTCGGCTTTAAAGGATTTTTCCCGGAAAGCGGTTTTGATACGATTGATTTAACGCCGGAAAGTGTTGATGACATTCACAAAATCGGCGGTTCTTTTCTGGGAACTAGCCGTGGTGGTGGAAACCGTACGAGCGACATTGTTGATGCGATTGAATCCCTCAATATGAATATGCTGTTTATTATTGGTGGAGACGGAACACAGCGCGGAGCACTTGATATTGCAAACGAAATTGAACGCCGTGGATTAAAGGTTGCCGTTATTGGAATTCCAAAAACAGTAGACAACGATCTTTTGTTTATTGACCGTTCTTTTGGTTTTGAAACTGCAGTAGAAAGGGCAACGGAAGCAGTTTCTTCCATTCATATGGAAGCATTCAGCCAGATTAATGGAATTGGTCTTGTAAAACTTATGGGCCGCGAATCTGGATTTATTGCAACTGCAACTGCAATCGCAAGCCACGAAACAAATTTCTGTCTTATTCCGGAAGTTCCTTTTGAATTGAATGGACCGAACGGATTCCTTGAACATCTCGAAAAGAGAATCCTGGAAAGACATCATTGTGTAATTGTTGTTGCCGAAGGAGCCGGACAGAATCTGCTTGCAACTACAAACGAAACTGATGCCAGCGGAAATAAAAAACTTGCAGACATTGGCATTTACCTGCGCGACAAAATTACGGAATATTTTAAGAGCAGGAATATTCACATTAATCTTAAGTATGTTGATCCAAGCTATCAGATCCGTTCTTCTGTAACAACTGCGAATGATTCCATTTATTGTGAACGCCTTGGAAGTTATGCGGCTCACGCTGCAATGGCCGGAAAAACAAAGATGGTTGTTGGTCTTGTAAACAACAAATATGTTCACCTGCCGATAAAAATGGTAACGATGAAGCGCAACTTTGTTGACCCGGAAGGTGCTTTGTGGAGAGATGCCCTCGATGCAACCCGTCAGCCGATTTTAATGGTTAACAACATTAATACGATTGATCCGCAGTTTAAGACAAAGGTTGAAGAATAAGGCAGTTGATGTGCCGCGAACGGCGGCTGCAGACATAAAAAGACACAAAAAAAGGGGCTCAAGAGAGTCCCTTTTTTTTAAGATACTGAGCGAAGCCGCCGAAGGCTAACAAGTTCTCAGGTGACATTTCTGCAGTTAATTTACAGTTTATCAATCAGCATTGAACACTTGCCGCTTGGAATCGGCAGGGTCTTTTTCTTTTGATTTAAGATGTTGATTGTAAAGTAATAAAGTTTTTCGCTTTCCATTTGAATTTCCCAGCCGCGAACCGATTTATTACTTAAAATTGTAATAAGGTTTCGTTTGAGGGAAAGTTTTTCGATTCCCATGATTTCAAGGTTTGGAATAATCCAGTCTACTGTTTTTCTTGGCAGGCTGATTGAAAGTCCGATAACGTTTTCGATCATGAGGGCGATTGTAGAAAGTCCGACTGTCTGCAAATAGCGCTGACGAGGAAAGTTTTCGTCAGACTGCATTGTAGCAGCGCCTTCTTTACAAGGTTTATACGCTTCGTACATATCGCCTTTTTTACCGTCTGCCGGCTGCAGGCCTTCAAGAACAAAGTAAAGGTGGCGGATTGCACATTCGCGGGCAAGGTCGTATCTCTGGTATTTTTCCAGTCCTTTTATAATCATAAAATTGAATGCCGGATAAACCGAACCACGGAAACCTTCACCGTTTTCGTTAAAGTCCGGGCTGTCTGCACTTAATGTCGGGAACGGATGATCTGTTCCGAATGTGCATGGATTTGAAAGATGGTCAATTAAAGCTTCTGCCCTGTCTGCATTTGGAATTTCTGCTAAAAGCGGCCAGAATCCTGCAATTGTCTTTTGTGTAAGTTTCTGTTCATCTTTGTCCAGATCGTAATAAAAACCGGAATTGCTGTCCCACATAAGGGAGTTGATTCTTGTTTTTAGAGAAAAATATGCACGTTTGTACTGAAAGCTGATTTCCTTGTCGTTTAAGATGTCGCCAAGTGCACTCATGTGAGCACAGTTAATTGCAATTGCCGAGTTAAAATCAACTGCATAATAGGCATTTGAACGCGGAGAATTGAACATTGTGCTTGAAGTAACCGGTGCGCTGTAAAGACCGTTCGGCTGTTTGTAAGTCTGGTCAACCCATTCCATGTATTTCTGCAGAACAGGCATAATTTCTTTTACACGGCGTTTGTTTGCAGATTTGTGGAAAAGATTGAATTCTGCCCAGGCAAAAAGAGGAAGTCCGATTCCTTCATGATTGTCTTCTGTAAAGATTGGATTTCCTGTCTTTAAATCGTATCTCCAGCGGATTGCGCCGTTTGGTTCCTGTTTTCCGTAAAAATAATCCAGGTTCTGGTTTGCAGGAAAGTTACGGTTTGAATAAACAAGAAAGAATGAAGAAAAAATTGATTCAAACTGATCGATTGTCGCTGATTCTACAGGATTTGTTTTTTTTGCATCTGTTGAAGAAAGAATTACAGGTTTTCCGTCTTTATCAAAAGGGTAAACAAAATAGCCGTTTACTGAATCTTCATTTAATTTTGAATCCAGCCAGAAGTTAGAAAGCCAGGTCCAGGTTTTATCGTAAATATCTACAAAGTCTTGGTCGTAAAAGTGAATTTTTGGAAAGTCGCGCTTGTTCACGGTAGCCCCTTTATACATAGTCTGAATGTCGAGTTTCAGCTAAAACTATTCAAAATAGCCTCCCGCCGGGAACCTTCCCAAAGCCGCACGGTTGAGACAAGCTCAATGTACGTTTTGGGAGAGAACCCCCAGCTACGGCTATTTTAAGATTTTTTATAAAACAAATTCGACATTCGTCTGTTTATTCAAAACTCGAAATTAACGGTAGTTAAATTCAAATGGCATTATAACATAAAAAAGGCGAATTTGCGCAAAAAATGATAATTTTTTTTATAAAATTTAGAGTTGCGGTCTTGACTAAAAAAAAATATTGTCGTGCCGAATTTTACTTTTCCTATATCTGACGTGGAGCTTTCAGGATAAATCCGGAATGACCTTATTTTTAATTACGGGCCTGGCTGAAGAAAAGGCGGATTTTTTCGTTCGAAACTTTGTGCCTTGATTTTAACAAAAGCGTGTGAGCTTTTTCGTCATAAACGTAGCCGGAAGAATTGTAAGTTTCAAAACGCGGATCTGTGTGGAACGAAAGACCGTAAATTTCAATTTCTGCGAACGGACGGATTCCATTGATTATAATGTAATGAGTGTCGCCCTGCTTGAACGAAACTGTAATTGTAGCCTCTGTTCCGTTTGCATTTTCTTCGTAAGTTATGTTGGAAGCACAGGTCCAAGCCCAGATTGATTCGCTGTTAAATGTGCCCATTAAAAGAGAATGCGGATATGCAGGATTGTTTTTTACGAGCAATGGATAACTTTCTGCAAGTGTGCGTAAATCTACCGATGGATTTTTCTGGAAAGCCGTATTTATTATCATGTAACCGCCGGCGCAGTATTCCGGGGCCGAAAAATATTTTCCGTAGTCAATTAAGGCAACTCCGGTTTCTATTGACTGAATGAACGAAGCAGAAGTTTCTTTGTCCTGTAAGATGAGTTCGTCAGAATTAACTGAACATGCATTTGTAATGGATTCGAGCGAAGCTTTTACTGCATTTTCCAGGGCTGAAGCAAGTGAGCTGTCAGCTTTTTTTAAGCTCATAAAAGTCTGGAGAATTCCTGTTGCCTGCGAAAGTGAAGGCTGAAAATCCTGAACAGAAGAAACAAATTCAACTAATGCTTTTACATTTGAATTATTCTGATTCCTTAAAATGTAATTGCCAATGTCTTTAACGGAAAAGACTTCGGCAGAAGAATGTTCAACTGCATTTTTTATCATTGAATCAAAATTTTCATTTGCCATGACGAGGCTTGCATTCATTGTTTTCAGGGAATTAAAGTACGGAGAAGTAAAATAAGTTCTTCGTGAACCATTCTTAAATGAATCCGGAACAGTTGAAAGTGCTTCCGTATAACGGCCAAGAGAAGTCATTTCTGCAACGTAAGAAGAAACAATGCTTTCCGTTAAGGTTGAAGTGTCTGTCATTGCGCTCGAAGCAAGCGATAGAAGTGTCGTGCGGTATTTTTTTATGTTTGTTTCATAAAGGAAGGCACTTGCGTTCTGTGAATCCGAAGGAATTGAGTCAAACGTAAATGCTTTTGTCGGATCAAATCTTGTGTACATTGCAACGTTTGCATTTTTTGTCATTACGATCTGAGTTCCGCGGATCTGGTTTGCAGACATTGTGTAGGAATTGTTTTTTGAATTAAAAAGCTGCTTTGAACGGCTCTGTTCAGTAACTGAATATCCTGAAACAGGTTTGTAATACAAAGAAACTGAATCTGCATTCTGAGGAAGTTGGGCAGTAATTGAAAGGTTTGCCATTGCAGTTGAATCTGTTACGGCAAAAGTTATGGAAGTATTGTCCGTAAAGTTGAATTTAAAGCTCTGTTCTGTAGGCTGTTCCCACGAAAGTAAGGTTAAAGCCTTGCCTTGATCTTTATCTTTTGTAAAAATGAGCGCCGGATGAACGTCATCTGCGGTAAAAGAAATTCCTTTGAATGTTACAGAAACCGTATTTTTGAGAAACATATTTCCGTCGGAGTCCTGGGTCTGAGAAACAGACATTCTGAGCTGACCGATGTTTTTTAAAATAACTGATTCGTTTCTAAATTGAAGGACAAAAATTCCGATAATAATAGAACTGTAAAGAAATGTAAGGCCGATTGCTTTTCTGAAAGGATGATTAGACATTTGTCGATCAGTTTAGCTAATGACGGCAATATTTTCAATGAGAGGAAAAATGAAAAGTATTTTTAAGAAAAGAACGGCGGCAGTTTTTGCTGCTGTTTTTCTGGCAGTTTCGAACGTAAATGCAGCATCTTCGCAGAGTGCAGAAGAAATTCAATTTGTGCAGAAGTTGAGCCATACGCTCGAAAACGGAACTTTAGATCAGGCATTAGAACTTTTTAATTCAATTCCTGCAAAATTAAAGGACGATACAGACCTTTTGTGCTTAAAGGCAAGCCTTCTTTTATCTGACGAAAAAACTGACGAAGCGGCAGAAATTGCAAATTCACTTTTTGCAAAAGAACCAAAAAATATTGATGTCCTTAATTTGAATTTTATGATTGCAAAGCAGAAAGGCGACAAAGTAAATAAAACAAAATTCATAAGGCAGATTCTTGCGATTGAACCTTACAATGCAGAAGCAAATATTGAACTTGCCGACGAACAGGCACTCAAAAAAAACTGGCGCAATGCCCGCGACTATTACAAAAAAGCTTTGGCGCGCGATCCGGATAATGAAGAAGCTCTGCTTGGTTATGGAAAAATGTGCTATTACATGGAGCAGGACGATGATGCAAAAAAAGCATTCAATAAGCTCTATGAACTTGATCCTGAAAATCCGCAGGTTAATTCCTATCTTGGAAAATTTGAAGCAGAAAGCAATCATTATAAAGCGGCAATTGAATACATAAATGCAGCAATCAAATTTGACCCTACAAACACAGATTACTGGTTTGACCTTGGAACATGGAGCCGGATGATCGGCGACTATAAAGGTGCAGAATCGAGCTGGATGCAGGCAATTGCCCTTGAGCCGGAATACTTTCTTGGATACGCATATCTGGCAGGTCTTTACGATGAACAGTCACGCAAAGACGAAGCCTTAGTTTATTACAGATTAACGGTAGAAAAAAATCCTCAGTATTATTATGCCTACGAGAGTCTTGGAATGTACGCCTGGGGAGCCGGAAACTGGGAAGAATCTCAGAATGCGTTTGAACAGGCTCTTAAAAAGAATCCAGACAGCATTTCCTACAAACTTATGATTACAGCCTGTCTTTACAAACAGAATAAAATTCCGCAGATGAAGACATTTACAGAAGGTTTAATGAAAAAAATGACGGATCGTCAGGGGCTTGAATACAAACTTGTTCGTATGTTCCACGACAGAGGCGGAGACGGAGACGTTGTACTGAATGTTTCTAAGGAAACAAACCGCACTAAAAAAGGCCGCTATCTATTCTATCTTGCGCTTTATTACGAACTGATAAACAAAGACAGTCTTGCCCATAAATATTATAATGAAGTTACTGCAATCCAGAGCCCGATGTTTTTTGAATATCGAATGGCGCAATGGGCTGGTGGAGATAATAAATGAGTCAGACAGAAAAAGTTTTAACCTTTGGCGGGAGAGAAATTATTTTAATCGGAACGGCGCACATAAGTCAGGAAAGCTGTGACGAAGTTTCTAAGGCAGTTGAAGAAAAACAGCCGGATTGTGTTGCAATTGAACTTGATGAAGGAAGATACCAGTCGCTGAATAATTCAGACAGCTGGCGCAACCTTGACATTATAAAGGTTTTAAAGAAAAACCAGGGATTTTTACTTCTTGCAAACCTTGTTCTTTCTGGATTTCAGCGCAGAATGGGAACAAATGTGGGCGTAAAACCGGGAGACGAAATGCGCGCTGCAGACAGCTGCGCTAAAGCTCATGGAATCCGGGTTGAAATGGTTGACCGCCCGATTCAGGTAACTCTGCGCCGTGCCTGGGCTGTAAATTCACTTTGGGGAAAATGCAAACTGATTTCTGCCCTTTTGGCAAGTGCCTTTGACAAAGAAGAAATAAGCGGCGAACAGATAGAAAACTTAAAAAACAGTTCAGAAATGGACAGCATGATGAAAGAACTTGCCGAATACATGCCTGTCGTAAAATCTGTTTTAATTGACGAACGTGACCGCTATCTTGCAAGCAGAATCTGGGAATGCAAAGGGAATAAAACACTTGCAGTTCTTGGAGCCGGTCATTTACCGGGAGTAGAAGCATATTTAAAGGAACTTGCTGCAGGCACAAAAACGGCAGACACTTCTGATATAGAAAATGTACCGCCAAAAGGAATTGCCCCAAAAATTGCAGGCTGGTCTATTGTTGCAGTTATTATTGGCCTTATCTGTGCCGGTTTTATTTATGGCGGTATGCATACCGGCGGACAGATGGTCGGTGCATGGTTCTTCTGGAATGCATTGCTTGCGGGGCTCGGTGCGCTGATTGCCCTTGGACATCCGTTAACGATTCTTGTTTCGGCGGCGGGCGCTCCTTTTACAAGTCTGTGCCCTTTTATCGGCGTTGGAATGGTTGCAGGCCTTGTGCAGGCTGTTGTCTGTAAGCCAAAGGTAAGCGACCTGGAAAATCTGCAGGACAATATCAGTGTAAAAGGGTTTTACAAAAACAGGCTTTTGCGCGTTTTATTGGTTTTTGTCCTGTCGTCTTTAGGTTCTTCGATTGGAACTGTTGCTGCGGGAACAAATATTTTGGTAAGCGTAGCGCAATTGTTTTCAAAAATTTTTGGTAATTAGCCCGGATTGTAGTAGCGCCACAGGCGTCGGGGCTGTCCGGCAGGTTTTAATTACAGCGCTGATTGAGCCTGTCGAAATCAGGCGTAGTCTGTCTTTACAGGTGGTTTATACTTTTTGGGCAGCCCTGATGAAACTACGGAAAGCCGGAGGGTGCTTTGAATGTGCCGCAAGGCACGGCTTAAAATGGCTGTAAAAAAAAATAAAGTTAAGAAAAGTCTTATTTTTGATTTAGAAATTCTTAAAGAATTTGTCTTAACTTAATTTTATAATGTTTTTCTGTTGGTTATGAAGCGTGTCAGAAAAATATTTTTAACTGGTCTGTTTTTTTCTCTTTTTTTATCTCCATTAAAATCTTTTGCAGAAGATGAAGGCAGGTATGAACGGCTTAATGAACTTTTGTCTGGTTATCTTGCCGGTGATCTTGAATTAAAAAAAGCTGTTCTCGAAGCGCAGTCACAAAGCCTTTCGTTAAAATCAACCCGGATTAAAAATGGAATTTCTGTTTCTCTTTCTACCGGGACTGTAAGCATTACCACGGATTCTGCAGGAAAGTCTGTCGTTAAGGTTAATCCTGAACTGTCGGTTGAACTTCCTGAACTTAGCGATGCAGGCGTAAGTGCTTCGATTCCTTATACAGGCGGTAACGGATCTTCTTATGTTTCAGGCGGTTCTGTTTCCGGGACTGTTGGAATTGTTTCTTCTGCCGGCAAAGAACGCAATGTAAAACTTTTAGAAGCTGAACGTTCTTTTACCGAAGCTAAACGTGCGGTCGAAACCCGTGCTTTAAAGGCTGAAAAAGAATTCTATGTAAAATTAAAAAAACTTTATAACTATGCGATTGCAATTCACACTGCAAAAAACGATTTGTACGACGATTCCCTTGATTTGCGAGTGCTCGAAACCCAGGGCTACAGTAAAGATTCTGCAAAATACCGGCAGGCACTTTTAGAGGTAAAAAGCGATGAACGCGATGTCCATGAACAGCAGCGGCTTTTAGAAAAGGAAACAGCTGTTTTTGCCAGAAAATGCGGAATTGAATATAAATTGAGTTCAGAAAATGAAGATTTGTGGATTCAGCAGGAAGCCGGAGAAAATGCTTATATGGCTGCGGTTTCGTTTTTGCCGCAGTTTATTCCGGAAGCAGAAGCTGAACAGATTTTTGATTATTCAAAGGAAAATTATTCTGAAGTTGAAAGTGCCGTCTGGAACGAATATTTAGCTCAGTTAAAGAGGGATGCAAAAAACGATTTTTCGCTGTCGGCTACGGGAGAATATAAATTCAATTCAACTCAGTCAAACTACGACGATGCAGGCGCAAAGCTGAATTTTGCCTGGAAAGGTTTTTCTGCAAATGCCGGATTTTATGTTCCGACCGGGCAGAATCTTTTACCGGAAAACGAAAATCTCATCAGTTCAAAAAATGACAGACCGTACTTTCAGTTTGGTTTTTCTGTAAACCCGAACGAACGGCGGTTGTGGAAAATTGAAAAACAGCAGGACAAAATAGACGAACAGACAGAAAAAATTGCCTTAAAAGCTGCCTTTGACGATTACGAAACCGATGTTCTCGACAAGGTTAGCAGTTTAAACGACATAAAGTGGTCTAAAAATTCTTATTCAGAACAGTATGACATGTACACTCAGCTTGCAGCGGATATGGAAAAATGGTTTAAGGAAGGAAGCGTAACCGAAAGCGATTTTAATGATGCTGTAAATAATCGCGAAAAAGCGCGGTTCAATTTAATGATAAATGCGATTGAACTTTTGATTTACAACAATGAAGTAAAACTGCTTTTTGTAAACGATGCTGAAAACAGCGTTCAGAATACGGGAAATTGATGCGGATGATAAAAATGAAAAAGATGAAAAAACTTTCAAAAAAACAAAAGATAATTATTGCATGCGTTTCTTGTGGAATTGTGCTTGCAGGTGGAATTTTTGCTGCAAAAAAGGCAGTTGAATCTTCTAAAAATTCTGACATGACTTTGTACACTGTAAAAAAGGAAACTTACGAAAACGTGATTGAAATTGCAGGAACCGTGAGTGCTGCAAAAAGCCAGACGTTAAAATCACTTAACGACGGAACTGTTATCGGCGTTTACAAAAGCGAAGGCGACCACGTAAAGGAAGGCGATTTAATCGTTCAGCTTGATGACACTGAACAGCAGTACAATCTTGCAAACCTCGATTACGAAATTTCTGTTGCAAAGCAGAACCAGACGAGCGGAAAAATCAATTTAATGGAAAGTCACAGAAAGTCTCTGGTTCAGAAAGTGCGCGACCGTAAAATAGAAGCAACTTTTGACGGAATTATTGCAGACCTCGATGTTGACCCGGGCGACTATCTTGAAGCAAAGGACTCCGTTGGAACTCTGGTTGACACAAGCTATCTGACGGCGGATGTTGAAGTTGCAGAAACCGATGTTTCCAAATTAAAAATAGGACAGAAAGTTGCGTTTACTTTTCCTGCTTACGATGGCGAAGTTGACGGTTACCTTGTTTCGTATCCTGCAATTGGAGAAGTTACAAGCCGCGGGGCAACTGTTGTAAATGCAAAGGTCAGAATTGATGATGTTCCTGAAGGAATCCTGCCGAATTTCAGTTTTACCGGAAAAATTTACATTACAGAGCCGGAAACAAAAATTGTAGTTGAACGCTATGCAATCGGCCACGATGGCGGAAAAGCCTTTGTAGAAATGATTGAACGCGGCGGAAAAGTTGTCAGGAAGAATGTAGACGTTGAACCTTACACTCCAGACTATGTTTGCGTAAAAAGCGGTCTAAGAGGCGGCGAAGTTCTTAAGGCTCAGAGTTCTGCCGGCAAGAGCGGAAGGATGAGGGTAATGGCAAAAGGCAAGCCGGACACAAAAACAACCACAACCAAGCAGACCAGAGGCCCGATGGGCGGTCCTCCGCCGATGTGATCGGGATAAAATCCGATTAAGGAAAATGTAAAATGGCGAATGTTATTTCCATGCAGGACGTTACAAAAGTTTATTCTATGGGCGAAGAGCAGGTTCACGCGTTACGGGGCATTAGTTTTGAAGTTGAACAGGGCGAATTTCTTGCAATAATGGGACCTTCCGGTTCAGGCAAATCAACCTGCATGAACATGATCGGCTGCCTTGATCGTCCAACCGGCGGAATTGTAAAAATAGGTGGAAGGGAAACTGCCCTTATGAGCGAAAAAGAACTTGCAGTTCTGCGCAATAAGACGATTGGATTTGTGTTTCAGCAGTATCATCTTCTGCCTGCAATGACGGTTCTGGAAAATACGATGATTCCACTGCGCTATCAGGGAATCGACAAGCACCTGCGCAAAGACATGGCACTCGATGCTCTCGAAAAAGTAGGGCTCAAAGACCGTGTAAATCACCTGCCGAACGAACTTTCCGGCGGTCAGAAACAGCGCGTTGCAATTGCCAGGGCAACTGTTACAAGGCCTTCGATAATTCTTGCGGACGAACCGACCGGTGCCCTCGACAGCACAACCGGTGAACAGGTTCTTGAACTCTTTGGCCAGATTAATTGCGGTGGAACTACAATTGTAATTGTTACTCACGACCCGCGCATTGGAGCGGCCACAAAACGGTGCATTCACATTCTTGACGGGCAGATTCAAAGTGACGAAAAACAGAACCCGATTTCGTTTAAAGAGGCAATGAAAAAATGATAGAAGATTTTATCGACGCATTCAGAAATTTTGCCCGCAGTAAAACACGCACCTTTCTTTCTCTTCTGGGCGTAATAATCGGCGTTGCAAGTGTAATTGTAATTACGAGCATGGGAGCTTCTTCCACAAAACAGATCGAAGACACCTTTGGTTCTTCCGGACTTGATATTGTAAGTGTCAGCGCAGGCGGATTTATGCGCAGAAACCGCGACAGTGTTGAATTAAAATTTGACGAAAGCTTCAGGACAGAACTTTTCGGACAGATACAGAACATAAAAAAGATCTGGTACAAAAATCAGTCATCTTTTACCGTTTCTTACGGAGAAACCAGCGTTACTTCAACAGCGTATGCAATTGAACCCGGCTATCTTGAAATGTACGGTTTAAAACTTGATTATGGTGAATTTTTCAGCGTAACGGATGAATACGCAGGCACACAGAAAATGATAATCGGCAGTGAAGTTGCTTCTTCTCTTTTTCCTGATGGAGATGCAGTCGGTAAAAACGTTCTTGTCGTAACAAAAAAAGTTCCTTTTTCGTTTAAGGTGATCGGAGTTTTAAAGGAACAGTCAGCTGGAATGGAAAATTCAACTACTGGAATTTATATTCCGCGTGGATTTTATTCTAAAAAAATTACACCAAACCCGGACGCGGATCAGATAATGATTCAGGCAACGTCGCCAAAATACTGTACTACAATGGTTACTGATGTAACTGACCTTACGACAGAAAAAGCAGGTTCAGAAGGTTCTGTTCATATTTCTTCCATGCAGACAATGATCGAACAGATGAGCAGCATTACAAACACTCTTTCAATCATGCTTTCAGGCATTGCCGCAATTTCGCTTTTAGTCGGTGGAATCGGAATCATGAATATTATGATTGTAACCGTAACCGAACGCCGCCAGGAAATTGGCATAAGAAAAGCTCTTGGAGCGAGCCCGTTTGCAATCTGCCGGCAGTTCCTTGTAGAAAGTGCAAGCATTACTCTTCTTGGCGGAACAATCGGCGTAATTCTGGGGCTTGTAATCAGCTTTATAATTCAATATGTAAAAGGGCAGCCTTACGCCGTGCAGGTAAACGCCTGCCTTGTGTCGTTTTTATTTTCCGTAATGGTAGGCGTGTTTTTCGGCTTAAGCCCTGCAATGCGTGCAAGTAAACTCGACCCGGTTTTAGCTCTTGCCGGCTAGTTGAATTTACTTTGCAAACAGTTCCTTTATCATTTCTTTTATGCTGCTTATTTTTATGCAGCTGCCTTCTGATTCCGGGCAGAGGACTTTTTTAAATCCTAAGTCTTCTGCCGTTTTTATTCTCTGCTTTAACCTTGAAACAGGCCTTATTTCTCCTGCAAGAGAAAGTTCCCCTGTAATTACGGTGCTGTCTTCGAGTGCAAGGTCTGTGCGGGCAGAGTAGAGGCTTGCTGCAAGGGCGGCATCAATTGAACTTTCTGTCAGACGAACTCCACCAGCAACATTTATATACAGATCCTGGTCGCTGAAGCAGATTCCAGTGCGTTTTTCGAGAACTGCTGCAACCCGGGCAACGCGGGCAGAGTCAATCTTGTCTGAATAAACCCTGCTTACCGAAGATTTTGCAGGAACCGTTAAAGCCTGTATTTCTACGATAAAGGCGCGGCTTCCTTCAAAAACGGCTGTGTTTGCAATCCCTGCAGGAATTTTCCCTGAACGCTTTGTAATGAACATTGCGCTTGGATCTCCGACTCCTTCAAGCCCTTTTTGTGTCATTGCAAAGATTCCGAGTTCGTCTACAGAACCAAAGCGGTTTTTCTGGGCACGCAGAAAGCGGACTTCATCGTCGTTGCGTTCAAAAGAAATTACCGTATCTACCATGTGCTCAAGGCTTTTTGGACCTGCAATCGTTCCTTCTTTTGTAACATGGGCAGACATTAAAAGAACGCTGTCCCGGCTTTTTACCCAGCCGATAAGTTCATTTGCGCAGAATTTTAACTGGTTTATTGTGCCCGGAACGATTCCGGCTTCGACAGAGTAAACTGTCTGTATTGAATCAATTACAACAAAGGCTGGATTTAATGCAGTAAGTGCATCTTTTATGTCTTCGAGACGCATTGTGCACAGAATTTCTATTCCGTTAACGTCGAGACCGAGCCTGTCTGCGCGGCCTTTTAACTGACCGGCACTTTCTTCGCCGGAAACATAAAGAACCCTGCCGGAAAGTTTTGCTATTGCGGCCGCTGTCTGAATCATTAAAGTGGATTTTCCGATTCCCGGTTCTCCGCCAATAAGAATTGCACTGCGCTTCATTGCACCGCCACCGAGCACACGGTCAAATTCTTCGATCGATGTAACAATCCGTGAATTTTCCTGGGCCGTAATTTTTGCAAGTGGAACAGGTTTTATTTTTTCTGATGCAGCAGAACCAAAGGCTGCCGCAGTTGAATTTGGATCTGCAATGCATTCTTCGAGAGTATTCCACGAAGAACATTCAGGGCAGCGCCCGAGCCATGTCGGCTGACTGTAGCCGCATTCAGTACATTTATAAACTGTAATTGATTTTTTTTTAGCCATTGTTTTTCCTTATTTTTGCAAAAAAATTGCAGGAATTTTCAAATATATTCTTTAATATACTTGACTCTTTTAATCGTATAAAGTATCTTAATCTCAGCTTGTAAAAAAGCTGATAAACTCTCTCCGATGTCCAGCTTGCTGGACGGCGGCGGTTTCAAAGGACGTTGTCTTTCGAAACCGCCGTTTTTTTTGCCCGGACGATCTGAATAAAATGCTGATTTTGTCTGAACAGCCTAGCCCCGGGTGTAACGGCGCCGAAGGCGTTGGGGCTGTCCTGGAAGTTTAAAACATAGTGCCGATTGAACCTTCGGAATCCTGCGACATTCTGTCGCGTCAACGCCATTCGTGGCGCTCAAAACAGACCAGTTAATTCAACAGCAGTCTTTACAAGTGGTTTCGACGGGCTTAACCCCCGGCTGGTATGATTGACAGCCCCAATGGAGCGTCAGCGCAACCGTGGAACACGGGTAAGACTGCAGATGCGCTCCAGAAAATCCTTAAAAAAGTTACTGATTTACAATTGTTCCTGCTGGCACGGATTTTACAATCCAGGTGTTTCCGCCGATTACAGCTCCCTTGCCGATTACGGTTTCTCCGCCAAGGATTGTTGCGTTTGCGTAAATTGTTACGTTGTCTTCGATTGTCGGGTGACGTTTTTTGTCCTGATAGTTTTTCTTTACGCTCAGGGCTCCGAGTGTTACGCCCTGGTAGATTTTTACGTTTCTGCCGATTATCGTTGTTTCGCCGATAACGATTCCGGTTCCGTGGTCAATAAAGAAGCTTTCGCCGATTGTAGCTCCCGGATGAATGTCGATTCCTGTCTTGCCGTGAATGTATTCGCTCATGATTCGTGGAATTACAGGAACTCCCCTCGTGTGAATATAATGTGCAAGCCTGTAAACTACGATTGCTTCGAGTCCCGGGTAAGAAACGATTACTTCTTCGTCGCTCTTTGCAGCAGGGTCACCTTCAAAAAGTGCAATTACGTCTAAATGAATCATCCGGCGGATTTCCGGCAGGGCTTCGATAAGTCCAAGTGCGGTTGATTCTGCCTTTTCGTAGCAGCCTGATTTTTCGAGTTCTTCCGGAGTAATGCTTTCGTTTTTTGTCGTTCGTTCGTAGATTAAAGCCTTTTGAATCTCTTTTGTAAGAACGTTTACGATTCTGTTTACGCGCTGGCCTGTAACATATCTTATGTTGTGGCTGTCAATGTCTTCTGCAGTTCTGTAGCCTGGAAAAACAAGGCACTGAAGATCGTTTATTACAGAAACAACGTTTTCTCTGTTTGGAAAAGAATTTATTCCTTCGCCGTTTATTCCCCCGACTTCTTCGTAAGATTCAAGAAGTCTGTCTACAAGTTTGTGCATATCCATAAAAAAGTAATCTCCGTGAAAATTAAAATCTGTTTATTCTGTTTTATATGGGCGCATTTTGCCTCCGGCAAAACCGGGCTTTCCGTGGTTCCGCGTCTTACGCGCTCCAGTGCTGCGCACCGCGCTTCGCGCGCCACTACAATCCCTTGCGCAAGCAAGGCCGTGCGCTTTAGCGCACAGTAGATAAAAGAGTTTGCGAAGCAAACTCTCAGCGTGCGTAAGCACGCAAGCATCCCTTGCGCAAGCAAGGCCGTGCGCTTTAGCACTGGTAAAAAAATCAAAAAAATCAATTTTTAACAGAAGAAAAACTAGCATAAATTTTAACAAAATACTACAATATTTCGAAATAAAACGAATTCACCCTTGACTAAAAATGGTGACTCTTGTAAAGTTCTAAAACACGTCATTGTTGACCTGCTCTTGTAGCTCAGTTGGCAGAGCACATCGTTGGTAACGATGAGGTCAGCGGTCCGATTCCGCTCAGGAGCTTAAAACCTATAAGCGTTTTGAATATCTTTTTTAGGAGAATATAAAATGGGTAGCAAGAAAAAGACATCGATTGATATTATTGCTCTTCAGTGTACAGAATGCAAACGCAAGAATTACACAACTACAAAGAACCGCAAAAATATTACTGGCAAGCTTGAAAAGAACAAGTATTGTCCTTTCTGTCGTAAAGAAATTCTGCACAAAGAAACAAAAGCTAAATAAGCTTTATAAAATATTATACAATGCTGTCTTAACGGCAGCTTGATATATTTAGGTCGGTAGTTCAGTTGGTAGAGCATCGGTCTCCAAAACCGAGTGTCGCGAGTTCGAGTCTTGCCCGGCCTGTTATTAAAAATTTATAGGGGAAGATTATGGCAAAACCAATTAATTTTATCAAAGAATGTGGCGCTGAACTTAGAAAGGTTGTATGGCCGACAAAAGATGATGTTGTTTCTTCTGTTAAAGTTGTTGTAGTTTCTTCAATTATCATTGCTGTAATCCTTGGTGGTTTGGATCTTTTGTTCTCTGCAGGAATGGGACTTCTTTTTTCTGCTGCATAAAAACGGGTTTAAGTCATGTCTAAAAATTGGTATATCGTTCACACTTATACAGGTTATGAAAAGAAAATCCTTCGTACAATCAATCAGATGATTGAAGCCGGCGAAATTGATTCAAATATCGTAACTGATGTAAAAGTTCCGGAAGAAGAAGTCGTGGAAATTAAAGACGGCAAAAAAAGAAACAGAAAAAACATGATCCTTCCAGGATACATTATGCTGGAAATGGATTTGCCTGATTTCGGCTGGAAAGATCTTTGCGGAAAGATTCGTCACGTTCAGGGAGTTACAGGTTTTGTAGGAACAAATCCTTCAGAACGTCCCCGCCCTATTTCTTCAGACGAAGCAAAAAATCTTCTTCTTAAAGCCGGCGAAATCAAAGGCGAAAAGAACATTAAGATTAAGCAGAATTATTCAATCGGTGATCAGGTTAAGATTACTGAAGGTCCGTTTGCAACATTCAGTGGCGCAATTGAAGAAATTGATGCTGCAAAGGCTAAGCTCAGAGTTATGGTTCAGATTTTTGGACGCGCAACTCCAGTTGAAGTTGACCTTATGCAGGTTGAAAAACTTGTTTAGGGCAATTCTCGTTAGTTCTTCGAAAATTATTTAGTAGTATAGAATTGGCCCTGTCTTGAGATGGGGCTTTTCCTATATTTGGAAGAAATACAAGTCCGTTGGACAAAGGTATTTCGCTAGTGACTGAATTGTTTTTTAATTCAAGTCCGACACCAATTAAGGGAGCTATAAAATGGCTACAAAAAAGGTAACAGCTGTCATTAAATTACAGTGTCCAGCAGGAGCAGCAACTCCTGCCCCACCTATCGGACCAGCTCTTGGACCTCACGGTGTTTCTGCACCAGTGTTCGTTCAGCAGTTCAATGACAGAACCAAGACAATGGAAAAGGGACTTACTATCCCTGTAATCATTACAGTTTATCAGGACAGATCGTTCACATTCGAACTCAAGACTCCTCCTGCTGCTGTTCTTATCAAGAAAGCACTTGGTCTTTCTAAGGGTGCTGGTAACCCTCTCCGCGACAAGGTTGGCAAATTGACACAGGCTCAGCTTACTGACATCGCAACTAAAAAAATGCCAGATATCAATGCAAACGATATTGAAGCTGCAAAAAAAATCATTGCTGGTACTGCACGCAGTATGGGTGTTGAAGTGGAGGCTGAATAATGAAACACGGAAAGAAATATTCTGAAGCTCTTAAAAAGTACGAACCACAGAAACATTACACAGTTGCAGAAGCTTGCAAGGTTGTAAAAGACGTTCACTTTGTAAAATTTGACGAGACAGTAGAACTCCACGTAGCTCTTCGCCTCGGAAAAAGCCAGACAATGCGCGATACATTGGTTTTCCCAAACCAGTTTACAGCAGAAAAGAAAGTTCTCGTATTCTGTTCAGAAGAACGCGCTAAAGAAGCTCTCGATGCAGGTGCTACTTACGCAGGTGCTGCAGAATACATCGACAAAGTAAAGAGCGGATGGCTCGACTTTGATGTTGCAGTTGCTACTCCAGACATGATGAAAGACGTTGGTCGTCTTGGTATGGTTCTCGGACGCAAAGGTCTTATGCCTAACCCGAAAACAGGAACTGTAACAAATGATCTCGTTCATGCAATCAGCGAACTTAAAAAAGGTCGTACAGAATTCCGTGCTGACAAAGAAGGCGTAATTCATATTGCTGTTGGTAAGATTTCTATGGATGCTGACAAAGTTGCAGAAAACGTAACAACTCTTCTTTCAGAAATTGAACGCAAAAAGCCAGCTGATGCAAAAGCTGATTTCGTACGCTCAGTATCAGTAAGTTCTACAATGGGACCTGGTGTTTGGGTAGACGTTAAGGAGGAGGCATAATCTATGGCAATCATGGCTAAAAAACTCCAGCCTGCTAAAACAGCAGCTATTGAAGAAACAAAAAAAGTTCTTTCAGACTACAATGACTTCATCTTTGCTGAATACCGTGGTCTTACAGTAGAACAGATTACAGCACTTCGCGACAAACTTCGTGAACACGAAGCTCCATTGAAGGTTGTAAAAAATAACTTTGCACGCGTTGCTTTCGAAGAAATGAAGATTGACAACGTTTCTGACTACCTTACAGGCCCGACAGCCGTTGTAATGGCAAAAGAAGACAGCAACGAAGCAGCTAAAGTTCTTTTTGACTTTGCAAAAGATACTCCGGCTCTCGTTGTAAAGGGCGGTTATATCCAGAATGAAATTTACGATGCTGCAAAAATGGAAGCTTATTCTAAGGTTCCAGGCAAGAAACAGCTTATCGCTATGCTCATGTCTGCTATCAACGGTCCAGTACAGAAACTTGCAGCTACATTGCAGGCTTATGTTGATAAAAAATCACAGGAAGGCGGTGCAGAAGCTCCAGCAGCAGCTGCTCCTGCAGAAGAGGCAAAGGCTGAGTAATCAGTTTGCCGTGCTTGTGAAGCAGGGTCAGGCTTCAATTGCTGTCGACTGTCCCTGCAAAATATAAACTGTGGAAAAACGGTTCAGTTTGTTCCGTCCGCAGAAAACTTTTTGTCTGTTTCGAAAATGATTCAGACGTGCCAATTTAGGAGAAGATAATATGGCAGCACTTACAAAAGATCAGATTCTTGATGCAATCGCAGAAATGACAGTTCTTGAAGCTTCAGAACTCGTAAAAGCAATGGAAGAAAAATTTGGTGTTACAGCAGCAGTTGCAGTAGCAGCAGGTCCAGCAGCAGCAGGCCCGGCAGAAGAAGAACAGACTGAGTTCACAGTAACTCTCGACAGCTTCGATGCAGCTAAAAAGATTGCAGTTATCAAGGCAGTTAAAGAAGCTCTTGGTCTTGGTCTTGGCGAAGCAAAAACTCTCGTTGAAGGCGCACCAAAAACACTCAAAGAAGGTGTTTCTAAGGCTGAAGCTGACGAACTCATTAAGAAAATGGAAGATGCCGGTGGTAAGGCTTCTAAAAAATAAGTTAATTTCGGTAAAACCGGATTACTTAATAATGGCTGCTTAGGCAGTCGTTCCCATTAAAATGCTTACGCTCAAGGTTAAATTTATTTGATTTTTGGGTGTAAGCTTTTAGTGTCTAAAGGCGTTTATCGTAATACGCCGGTTACTGCGCTAAAGCGCACGCCCTAACGCTGCGCGTTAGGGATGTCTGCGTGCAGGCACGCTGAGAGTTTGCTTTGCAAACTCTTTATTAACGTGTGTGCTAAAGCACACGCCCTAACGCTACGCGTTAGGGATGGGAAGGGCGCCGTAAGGCGTTCTGCTGACAGAATGGCAGCAGAATGAAGCGCACAGGCGCGGAACCCTGGACAGCCCGACCTGCGGAAAGCAGGGAACGCCGACAAAAAAATTAAAATAAAACATTGTCGCCCGACAGTGTTTTTTATGTCTGAAAGTTATGACGCTTTGCAGACAGATAACTTTTTATTTTTGTGCTGTGTTTTGATTTTTTGAATGTCATTCATGAGTTTTAACATGTAGCAAATTTAGAAAGTAAAGTCCCTCATAGGAGAACTCGATGTTCGCCAAAAGCAGAACTATCAACCGTCAGTATTTCGGAAAAGATATCCAGAACTTTATGGAAATTCCGAACCTTATAGACATTCAGCTTTCATCTTACGAAAGTTTCCTTCAGAAAGAAAAGCTGGACAATAACGAACAGCTGGAAAACAAAGGTCTTCAGGAAGTATTTAATTCAACTTTCCCGATTGAAAGTCCAGACGGCAATATGTCACTGGAATATGAATTCTACAGACTCGAAGAAGAAAACATTAAGTTTACAGAACTTCAGTGTAAACAGAAGGGCTTGACTTATTCAGTTCCTTTAAAAGCAAGAATCAACCTTAATTTTAAAGATACTGGAGCAATCCTTCAGAAAGATATATATATGGGCGATATTCCGCTCATGACAGACCGCGGTACATTTATTGTAAACGGTGCTGAACGCGTAGTTGTTTCTCAGATTCACCGTTCGCCAGGTGTAATTTTTAATCACGAAAAGGGTGTTTATTCTTCTCGTATTATTCCTTACCGTGGTTCATGGCTGGAATTTGAAATTGACCAGAAAAAAGATTTAATCTACGCAAAGATTGACCGCAAAAAGAAGATTCTCGGTACAATCTTCCTCCGTGCTCTTGGTTTTTCTACCCGCGAAGAAATCATCGATCAGTTCTATACAACAGAAACTGTTGCTGTTGACGCTTCTAAAAAAGAAGAACTCGTTGATAAAGTTCTTGCAAGAGCTGTAAAAGTTAAGAATGACGACGGCGAAGAAAAAATCCTTCTCCGCGCAGGTTCAACTTTACACATGCACGAAGTTGATGACCTTATTTCTCAGGGAATCAAAGAAATCAATGTAATTGTTTTTGATGCCCGCAAGAAAAAGGGAAATAAAGAAGAACACAATCCTTCTCTCGACAGCAGAATGATTATCAACTGTTTTGAAAGAGAAGACATGAAGTACACAAAAGAAGGCGCTTCTGACGAAGAACCAACTCTCGAAGATGCTCTTTCTGCTGTATTCTCTATCCTTAAGCCTGGTGAACCAATGGCTGCCGAAGCTGCAAGAAACGAACTTGAAGGAATGTTCTTCAATATCCGTCATTATGACCTTGGCCGTGTTGGTCGCTACAAGCTGAATAAAAAATTTGACCTTTACTCTGAACCTGTTGAAACACACACTCTCGTAAAGAGCGATATTATCAATACAATGAAGCACCTTGTAAAAGTTTACATTGGTAACGAAGTGCTTGATGATATTGACCACCTTGGCAACCGCCGTATCCGTTCTGTCGGCGAACTTATGACAAATTCCCTCAAGACTGCATTTGCACGCATGGAGAGAATTGCAAAAGAAAGAATGAGCCTTAAAGAAACAGAAACAATGAAGCCACAGGATTTAATTTCGATTAAACCGATTGTTGCTGCAATTAAAGAATTCTTTGGTTCTTCTCAGTTGTCTCAGTTCATGGATCAGATTAACCCTCTTTCTGAACTTACTCACAAACGTCGTCTTAACGCTCTCGGTCCTGGCGGTCTTTCTCGTGATCGTGCCGGATTCGAAGTCCGCGATGTACACTATACTCATTACGGACGCATGTGCCCGATCGAAACTCCTGAAGGTCCAAACATTGGTCTTATCGTTTCTCTGGCTATCTTTACCCGCGTTAATGAATACGGATTCCTCGAAACTCCGTTCCGCAAGGTTGTAGACGGAAAAGCAACTGATCAGGTTGAATATCTTTCTGCTATGGACGAAGACCGCTACTACGTTGGTCAGGTTGCAGAGGGAATGAAGGCTGACGGTTCGTTCCCTACAGAAATGGTTTCGTGCCGCCACGTTGGTGACTATACAACCCGCAATGTTAAAGACATTCAGTACATGGATGTTTCTCCTCGTCAGGTAATTTCGGTTTCGGCTTCCCTCGTTCCATTCCTTGAACACGACGATGCTAACCGCGCTTTGATGGGTTGCAACATGCAGCGTCAGGGCGTTCCTCTTCTTTTCCCGGAACCACCTTATGTTGGAACCGGTATGGAAGGTAAGGCTGCTTACGACTCTGGTGTTCTTATTAAAGCAAAACACGATGGTGAAGTAATCTGGGTTGAAAGCGATCTTATTAAAGTAAAGGTTGATGGTTCAGACAAAATTGATGAATATCAGCTTCTTAAATATCAGAGAACAAACAACGATACCTGTAACCACCAGCGCCCGACTGTTGAAGTTGGCGAAAAGGTTAAAAAAGGTGCCGTTCTTGCAGACGGTCCTGCAACATTCAACGGAGAACTTTCTCTTGGACGCAACCTGCTCGTTGGATTCGTTCCGTGGAATGGATACAACTACGAAGACGCTGTTCTTATCAGCCGCCGCGTAGTAAAGGAAGATATGTATACTTCTATCCATATCAAGGAATTCCAGACAGAAATCCGCGAAACAAAACTCGGACCAGAAAAGATTACCCGCGATGTTCCAAACACATCTGAAAAAATGCTCAACAACCTGGACGCAGAAGGTATTATCAGAATCGGTGCAAAGGTTCGCTCTGGAGACATCCTTGTAGGAAAAGTTACTCCTAAGTCAGAAACTGAAACAACTCCTGAATTCAAGCTTTTGAATTCTATCTTTGGTGAAAAAGCTAAGGAAGTACGCGATTCTTCTCTGCGTGTTCCACACGGAATTGAAGGTGTAATTATTGATGTTCAGCGTATGAAGAGAACTGAAGGCGACGACCTTAACCCTGGCGTTGACGAAGTTGTAAAAGTTCTTATTGCTAACAAACGTAAGCTCCGCGAAGGTGACAAAATGGCCGGACGCCACGGAAACAAGGGTGTTGTTGCACGTATTCTCCCGGAAGAAGACATGCCATACCTTGCAGACGGTACTCCGCTCGATGTCTGCCTTAACCCGCTTGGTGTACCTTCCCGCATGAACATTGGTCAGATCATGGAATCTGAACTTGGTATTGTCGGACGCTACTTGAATCAGTACTTTGAATCTCCTGCATTCCAGACTCCTTCTCAGGAAGAAATCGGCGAAAAACTTATTGAAGCCGGTTTGAGCCCGGACTGTAAGCAGATTGTCCGCGACGGCCGCACTGGTGAACCTTTTGTTAACCCGATCTTTGTTGGTGTTATCTACTTCCTTAAACTGCATCACCTTGTTGATGACAAGATGCATGCTCGTTCAACCGGACCTTACTCACTCGTTACTCAGCAGCCGCTTGGTGGTAAAGCTCAGTTTGGTGGTCAGCGTCTTGGAGAAATGGAAGTTTGGGCACTCGAAGCTTATGGTGCAGCAAACACATTGCAGGAAATGATGACAATCAAATCCGACGATATGAATGGACGTTCAAAAGTTTACGAATCAATCGTAAAGGGCGACCCGACAGCAGCAGCTGGCGTTCCGGAATCATTCAACGTAATGGTACAGGAACTTCGTGGTCTTGCTTTGGACTTTAAAATTTATGACGCAAAGGGAAAGAGAATTGCCCTTACCGAACGTGACCAGGAATTGATTGATAAAGCTAGTTCTGGTTTCGAAAAGGAGAATGAAGATGCGTGATATTCAGGATTTTGATTCAATTAAAATAAAACTTGCCAGCCCGGACGATATCCGCAGCTGGTCTTACGGCGAAGTAAAAAAGCCGGAAACAATCAACTATCGTACTTTAAGACCAGAGAAAGACGGTCTTTTCTGTGAACGCATTTTCGGAACTACAAAGGAATGGGAATGCTACTGCGGAAAATTCAAGTCAATCCGCTATAAGGGCGTAATCTGCGATCGTTGTGGTGTTGAAGTTACTCACTTTAAGGTTCGCCGTGAACGCACCGGACACATTGAACTTGCAGCTCCTGTAAGCCACATCTGGTATTACCGCTCAGTTCCAAGCCGCATGGGCCTTTTGCTCAACATGCAGGTTGCTCAGCTCCGCTCAGTTCTCTATTACGAAAAATTCATCGTAATTGATCCGGGCGACACTGAACTTAAAAAGGGACAGCTCCTTACAGAAGACGAATACTACGAAGATGTTGAACGCTACGGTCAGGAATTTACAGCCGGAATGGGTGCAGAAGCAATTAAAACAATGCTCGAAAACCTGAACCTTGACGAACTTGCTGCAGAACTCCGCGAAAAAATGCGCGAAAAGGGAACAAAGACAGATAAACGTCTCCTTAAACGCATTCAGATTGTAGAAGACTTCCGTTCATCTGGAAACAAGGCTTCATGGATGATTCTTGACGTAATTCCTGTAATTCCGCCTGATCTTCGTCCAATGGTACAGCTCGACGGTGGACGCTTTGCAACTTCTGACCTTAACGATCTCTATCGCCGTGTCATTAACCGCAACAACCGTCTTAAGAGACTTATGCAGCTTTCTGCTCCGGACATTATTATCCGCAACGAAAAGCGCATGCTCCAGGAAGCTGTTGATTCATTGTTCGACAACTCAAAACGCAAGCGCGTTGTAAAGGGTGCTTCAAACAGACCTCTTAAATCAATCAGCGATATGCTCAAAGGTAAGCAGGGACGTTTCCGTCAGAACCTTCTTGGTAAACGTGTTGACTATTCTGGACGTTCTGTAATCGTTGTTGGTCCGGAACTCAAACTCTGGCAGTGCGGTCTTCCAACAAAAATGGCTCTCGAACTGTTCAAGCCGTTTATTATGAAAAAGCTTGTTGATAAAGACATTGTATTCAATATCAAAAAAGCAAAGACACTCGTTGAACAGGAAGCTCCTGAAGTTTATGCAATTCTCGACGAAGTAGTTCGCGAACATCCTGTAATGCTCAACCGTGCGCCTACATTGCACCGCCTTGGTATTCAGGCATTTGAACCTGTGCTCGTAGAAGGAAAGGCCCTTAAACTTCACCCTCTCGCTTGTAAGGCTTTCAACGCCGACTTCGATGGTGACCAGATGGCTATCCACGTTCCTCTTACACAGGCTGCACAGATGGAATGCTGGACATTGATGCTTTCTGCACGCAACCTTCTTGACCCTGCAAACGGAAACACAATCGTTTATCCGTCACAGGACATGGTTCTTGGTATTTACTACATGACTTCTGTTAAGCCGGAAGCAAAGGGAACCGGAAAACGTTTCTCTAGCGACGACGAAGTTACAATGGCTGCAGAAGACGGATACATTGACTGGAACGCAGAAATCAAGGTTCCGGCTCCACAGGATTCATTCAATGGAGACTTTAAGAAAGGCGATGTAATTACAACAACAGCCGGACGTATCCGCTTTAATGCAGAAATGCCGGAAGGTGTTGGCTATGTAAACCAGCGCATGGGTGACAAAGACCTTCGCAAGATGATTGAAAAGGTTTATCACACAAAGGGTGCATGGCTCACAATTCAGATGCTCGATGCCGTAAAAGCATGTGGTTATCACAACGCTACATTCTTCGGTGCAACTCTTTCAATGGAAGATATCCTCATTCCGGAAGAAAAGAAGCCGATGGTTGACAAGGCAAACAAAGAAGTTGAAGAAATTGTAGGTCAGTATTCACGCGGTGTAATCACAGCAGATGAACGCTACAACAAAGTAACAGATATCTGGGCTCGTACAAACGAAAAACTTACAGAAATCATGTACGACAAATTGCAGAAAGATAAGAACGGATTCAACACAATCTACATGATGGCTGATTCCGGTGCCCGCGGTTCTAAAAAGCAGATTTCTCAGCTTGCAGCAATGCGTGGTTTGATGGCTAAACCTAACGGCGACATCATCGAACTTCCTGTAAAATCAAACTTCCGCGAGGGACTTTCCGTAATTGAATACTTTATTTCTTCAAACGGTGCCCGCAAAGGTCTTACAGATACTGCCTTAAAGACAGCCGATGCCGGTTACATGACTCGTCGTCTTGTAGATGTTGCTCAGGACGTTGTAGTTAATATTGAAGATTGTGGAACAATCAACGGTATTGATTATGCTGCAATCAAAAATGGTGACGAAATCATCACTCCGCTTTCAAAGAGAATTGCTGGTCATTTCTCAATTGAACGTGTAATTCACCCTGTAACTGGAGAAGTTCTCTGCGAAGCAAACGAATACATTACAGAAGAACTTGCTAAAAAAATTGATGATGCTGGCGTAGAAAAAGTAAAAATCCGCACAGTTCTTACATGTGAAGCTGAACACGGTGTTTGTGTTAAGTGTTACGGTAAAAACCTTGCACGCAACAAGCTTGTTGAAATCGGCGAAGCTGTCGGTGTAATTGCTGCCCAGTCAATCGGTCAGCCAGGTACACAGCTTACAATGCGTACATTCCACGTCGGTGGTACAGCTTCCAAGGAAACAGAAGACAACAAGATCGTTCTTTCTTACGACGTTCTTCTCGGAACAATCGCCGGAACTCACGTTGTAACAGACGACGGAAACTGGCTCTTTACCCGTAAGGGAAGCATGATGACAACCCGCCTTATCGATTCTATTGCAATTGATAAGGGTGTTGAGTCACTTGTTGAAGACGGAATGCGCGTTCTTAAGGGAACAACCCTTGCAAAATCAAAGAACGGCGATATTAAAGCAAAGGAAAACGGACGTATTCTCATAAAAGACGGCGTTATCTATCTTGCAGGTAATGAACAGAAAGTAGAAATCAGCAACGGTTCTACAATCATGGTAAAAGCCGGCGACATCGTTAAGAGTGGAGAAGTAATCGGTACATTCGACCCGTTCTCTGAACCAATCATTGCCGAAGTAAGCGGATATGTACGCTTTGAAGACGTAATTCCTGGTCAGACACTCGAAGAAATCGTTGACGTTAACTCTGGTAAAACAGAACGCCGTATCAGCGACCTTCACCTTGATGTAAAACAGCCTCGCATCCTCATTACAGACGAAGATGGTAACGAACTTGGTTCTTACTACCTTCCTGCAGGTGCCGTTCTTCGTGTAGAAGACAAACAGCAGGTAGAAGCTGGTCTTACACTCGCAAGCATGCCGGTTGCAGCTGCAAAGACAAACGATATTACTGGTGGTCTTCCACGTGTATCAGAATTGTTCGAAGCAAGAAAACCAAAAGTTCCTTGCGTACTTGCACAGATTTCCGGAACAGTTCAGTTCAAGGGAATTACAAAAGGCAAGCGCGTAATCGTTGTAGAAGACGAATACGGCAAACAGCTTGAACACGTTGTTCCAATGACACGCCGCCTCCTCGTTCGTGACGGAGACCAGGTTGTAGCAGGTGAACAGCTTTGCGACGGTGCAGCAAGTGCACACGATATTCTTGCAATCCTCGGTGAAAACGCACTCATGGATTACCTTATGAACGAAATCCAGGGCGTTTACTCAGCTCAGGGTGTAACAATTGCCGACAAACATATTGGTGTAATCGTTCGCCAGATGCTGCGCAAGGTAGAAATCGTTTCTGTAGGAGATACAAGATTCATTTACGGACAGCAGGTAGATAAATACCACTTCCGCGAAGAAAATAAACGTATCATGGCAGAAGGTGGCCAGCCGGCAGTTGCCCGCCCTATGTTCCAGGGTATTACAAAGGCTGCTCTTGCAACAGACTCGTTTATTTCTGCATCTTCATTCCAGGAAACAACCCGTGTTCTTACAAACGCAGCAATCAAGGGCGAAGAAGATCAGCTCCGTGGTCTAAAGGAAAACGTAATTATTGGTCACATGATTCCAGCAGGAACAGGTATCAAAAATTACAGAAACGTAAAACTTTATGACTCATTTGATCACGATCTCGATGCTCAGATGGAAGAAGTACTCGAACGCCGTCGTCTTGAAAAAGAAACAGAAATGCAGAGTGCTCAGCCAATAATGGAAACAGCTTCAGAAGAAGACTAGTTTTTTAAGTTTTTTGTTAGTGGCGCATGCCAGACAGCCAGAGTCTGTCTGGCACCGGGCTTTTCGTGGCTACGGCGTCTAACCGCGACTCCGGTGCTGCGCACCGCGCTCCGCGCGCCACTACAATCCCTTGCGCAAGCAAGGCCGTGCGCTTTAGCGCACAGTAAATAAAAGAGTTTGCGCCAGCAAACTCGCAGCGTGCATAAGCACGCAAAAATCCCTTGCGCAAGCAAGGCCGTGCGCTTTAGCGCACAAATTTCTGCAAAATTTGCAATAAAATTCCGCAGAATTCAATTAAATTCAATTGACCGTCTTATTGAAAATTCGGTAATATTAAATTCCCTATGCTCAACAGTATAGGATTTATCTGTTTATTTTGTCCGGGGTGCTGACCGGCATACAAATAGGAGAATTAGGCGATGCCTACAATTAATCAGTTGATTCGTAAAGGTAGACAGTCACTTGCAAACCAGACTAAAGCTCCCGCACTTGAGTCTTGCCCACAGAAACGTGGTGTTTGCACACGTGTAATGACTGTTACACCAAAAAAACCAAACTCAGCTCTCCGCAAGGTAGCTCGTGTTCGTTTGTCAAATGGAATTGAAGTTACTGCATATATTCCAGGTATTGGACATAACTTGCAGGAACACTCAGTTGTTCTTATCCGTGGTGGTCGTGTAAAGGATCTTCCTGGTGTACGTTACCATATTATCCGCGGTACAAAAGATACTCTTGGTGTAGAAGGACGCAAACGCGGTCGTTCTAAGTACGGTGCTAAGAGACCAAAGGCATAATAGTTAAAGGAGAATTACTATGGGAAGACATAAGAAATCAGTAAATCGCCTTGTTATGCCAGATGCAAAATACAACAGCCCGGTTGTTACAAAATTTGTAGCTCGCATGATGTTGGATGGAAAAAAACAGACTTGTACAAAGATTGTTTACGAAGCAATGGATAAACTCAAGGAAAAAACAAATCAGGATCCTCTTGAAGTGTTTACAAAAGCCCTTGAAAACGTAAAACCATTGGTAGAAGTAAAATCTCGCCGTGTTGGTGGTGCAACATATCAGGTTCCGATGGAAATCAGAGATTCTCGTCGTGAAGCTCTTGCAATGCGCTGGATCATTGGTGCAGCACGCAGCAGAAGCGGTCATGGAATGGCAGAAACTCTTGCTTCAGAACTTTTTGATGCATTCAATAACACAGGTTCTGCATATAAAAAGAAGGAAGACGTACACAAGATGGCAGAAGCAAACAAAGCATTTGCTCACTATCGCTGGTAGTTTTTCCTGCAAAAATCCGTCGGTTTACCGGCGGATTTTTTTTATCCACTTTTGAATTCTGTGTAAAAAACTAGCCCGGATTGTAAGAGCGGCAACGCCGTTCTGGCGCCTGCGCCAGAATGAAGCGGAAGCGGAACTCTGAAAAGCCGGAAAAAGCTCCGTAAAAAACAGCTTATTTTTTTATAAAATATCAAATTATTTTAATTTTGCTATTGAAAACATTTTGTAAAAAAGATATAAATATAAAACAGTCTAAATGCAAAATTGTGTTTTAGATATTTTCAGGTTCTTTGAATATTTTCAGACAGACTTCATTTATTAAGTCTGACTTTAACCGTAAAGTTAATTGTTGTCAGAACAATTTTCAGGTTGGGTGGCCCTGGAAACAAAGTCTAAGGGTTTCTGTAGTAAACTATCTTTGGTTTGCTGAAATTCTGAAAACCAGACTGGTTGATTTGGATTTTATTCTGATGGTGACGGGTGGTTTTGGAAGAGTTCTTCGAAAGTGATGAAGAGCTGTTTTTGATAACGAACTTTCATTTATCAGATAAAAAATAATTTAGTGTGTATGCGAATGAACTCATTTCTGTAAGAAGGAGAATTCATTCTGGCTTAAAGTGCATCACATAAATCATCTTTTTTGAGCCGAAATAAATATCGGCAAAGGAGAAAAACATGGCAAAGGAGAAGTTCGTCAGAACTAAACCTCACATGAACGTTGGTACTATTGGTCACGTAGACCATGGTAAGACTACACTTTCTGCAGCTATCACTCAGTACTGTGCTAAAAAGTACGGTGACCATGCTCTTAAGTATGATGAAATTGATAATGCACCAGAGGAAAAAGCTCGTGGTATTACTATCAACACACGTCACCTTGAATATCAGTCAGACAAACGTCACTATGCTCATATCGACTGCCCGGGTCATGCCGACTATGTAAAGAACATGATCACTGGTGCTGCTCAGATGGACGGTGCTGTTCTCGTTATCGCTGCTACTGACGGTGTAATGGCTCAGACAAAAGAACACCTTTTGCTTGCCCGCCAGGTAGGTGTACCAAAGATTATCGTATTCCTCAACAAAGTTGACCAGCTCGACGGTGATGAAGAAATGTTGATGCTCGTAGAAGAAGACGTAAAAGATACAATCCAGAAATACGGATTCTCTGCTGATACTCCAATCGTTAAGGGATCTGCTTTCAAAGCATTGAACGAATCTGACAATCCTGAAAACACAAAATGTATCGAAGAATTGCTCACAGCAATGGATACATGGTTCGACGATCCAGTTCGCGATGATCAGAAACCATTCCTGATGCCAATCGAAGACATCTTCACAATCTCTGGTCGTGGTACTGTAGTAACAGGACGTATCGAACGTGGTGTTGTTAACATGAACGACCCTGTAGAAATCGTTGGTATCCGCCCAACTCAGTCTTCAACTGTAACTGGTATCGAAATGTTCCAGAAGACACTTGATCAGGGTCAGGCTGGTGATAACGTTGGTATCCTCCTCCGTGGTGTTGAAAAGAAAGACGTTATCCGTGGACAGGTTCTCGCTGCTCCAGGAACAATTCACCCACATACAAAGTTCGAAGCTCAGATTTACGTTCTTTCTAAGGAAGAAGGTGGACGTCACTCACCATTCTTCTCTGGTTACCGCCCACAGTTCTACTTCCGTACAACAGACATCACAGGTACTGTTGAACTCGAAGCTGGAACAGACATGGTAAAACCAGGTGACAACGTAAAGATCATCGGTGAACTTATTCACCCAATTGCTATGGATGAAGGTCTTAAACTCGCTATCCGTGAAGGCGGTCGCACAATCGCTTCTGGACAGGTTACAAAAATCATCGAATAGTTAATGTGATTGATGGTGTGGTAATTTCAGCTTGCTGGTAATTGCCACACTTAATCATTGGAGTGAATAAATGGCTAACGGAAAAATTCGTGTTAGACTTCGTGCTTTTGATGTAGAACTTATCGATCAGAGCGCAAAATCAATCGTGCAGACAGTGCAGAAGGCAGGAGCAAAAGTTTCTGGACCTATCCCACTTCCTACAAGAATCAATAAGGTAACAGTTCTTCGTTCACCACACGTAAACAAAAAGTCACGTGAACAGTTCGAAATGAGAACTCACAAACGCCTTATCGACATCCTGAACCCAACATCTGATGTAATGGATTCATTGATGAAACTTGAATTGCCTGCAGGTGTAGATGTAGAAATTAAACAGTAAGAGCCAGACTGCGTCGCAGTTAGTCTTATTGCAAAAACGGTAACGGTCCCTTGGATCAGGGATGGCGGCCGACAAGAAGAAGACAATAGTTTTCTTCTATAGGAGACATATCAGAATGAAAGGTCTGATTGCAAAAAAAGTAGGAATGACACAGGTATTCGACAGTAACGGCGAACTGACACCAGTAACCGTGATCCATGTAGAACCGAATACAGTTGTTGCTACAAAATCAAAGGAAGCTAATGGCTATGATGCTGTAGTTCTCGGTCTTGAAGATGTTAAAGAATCAAAGATCACTAAAGCATACAAAGGTCAGTTTCCAGAAAACGTATCGCCAAAACGTCATTTGAAAGAATTCAGAGAATTCGAACAGGAAGTAAAAGTTGGCGATCAGATTGGTCTTGAGTTGTTTGAATCAACATCTTATCTCGATGTTACAGCAACTTCAAAAGGTAAAGGATTCCAGGGTGTTATGAAACGCTGGGGCTTCCATGGTGGACGTGCTACTCACGGTTCTAAATTCCATCGTGAAGCTGGTGGTACAGGAAATTGTACAACTCCTGGTCACAGCCTTAAAAATGTTAAAATGCCAGGACGTATGGGATTTGATCGTGTAACTGTTCAGAACCTTAAGATTGTTAAAATCGATCCTGAGCTCAAAGTTATTATGGTTCGTGGTGCTGTTCCTGGAGTAAAGAATTGCACTCTTATCATCAAGTCTGCAGTAAAGAAGTAATCCGGAGGAAATGAGAAATGGATAAGAAAGTTTTTTCAACCGATGGTAAAGAACTGCGCACTATTACGCTTGATGATAGCATTTTCGGACTTCCAGTAAATGAAGATGTTATTTACTATGCCATCAATAACGAATTAGCAAACAAACGTGTTGGAACAGCTTGTACAAAAACTCGCTCAGAAGTACACGGATCAAATGCTAAACCATACAAACAGAAGGGAACTGGCCATGCTCGCCGTGGTGACAAAAAGTCTCCAATCAATGTAGGTGGTGGTACAATTTTTGGACCAAAACCACGTGATTTCGGATTCGAACTCCCTAAAAAGGTAAAGCGCCTTGCTATGAAATCAATCCTGAGCCTTCAGGCACAGAGCGACAGACTTACTGTTGTTGAAGATTTCACTGTTGAAAGCGGAAAAACAAAAGACTTGGTAAAAGTTCTTAACAATTTTGCTAAGGATGAACGCACAGTCATAATTCTTAAAGATGATGATGCAAAAATTAAACAGGCTGGACGCAATCTCCACAATGTTTACTTCTTGTCATTCAACCGCCTTCGTGCACACGATCTTTTCTACGGAAGAAAAGTTATCCTGCTCGAATCAGCTGCAAAGAATCTTTCAGAATTCTATAAAGAAGGGGAGGCTAAATAATGACTGATATTCTTATTGAGCCAGTACTGTCTGAAAAAGCAACAGCTTTGCGTGAAGAAGGAAAGTACACATTCAAAGTACGTCCTGATGCTACAAAGACACAGATTAAGGAAGCAGTATCAAAACTCTTCAATGTTACAGTTGTAAAAATTACTACTGTAAATGTTCTCGGTAAAGTTAAAAGGGTTCGTGGTAAACCTGGAAAAACAGCCGACTGGAAAAAGGCAATCGTTCGCCTCGCTCCAGGAGAAACAATTAAGGTATTCGAGGGCGTTTAAGCCTTCGTTAAATTAAGGGGAACCAGATGGCTCTTAAAGTTTTTAAACCATATACTGCAGGTACTCGTACCCGCATTGATTTGGTAAGAGAAGAACTGACAACCGATAAACCCGAAAAAAGTCTGGTATCAGGTCTTAAGTCAAATGGTGGACGTGGCCAGGGTGGACGTATTTCTGTACGTCATCAGGGTGGCGGACACAAAAGAAAGTATCGCGTAATTGATTTTAAGCGCAATAAGCACGGTATTCCAGGAACAGTCAAGACAATTGAATATGATCCAAACCGCAGTGCTAACATTGCATTGATTTATTATGCTGATGGCGAAAAACGCTATATTATTGCTCCTAAAGGACTTACTGTAGGACAGAAAATTATGTCTGGTGAAAATGCAGCTCCAACTGTTGGAAACGCACTTCCACTCGAAGTAATTCCAGTTGGTTTTACAGTTCACAACATTGAATTGACACTTGGTCGCGGTGGACAGCTTGCCCGCTCCGCAGGTGCTTCTGCTCTTGTTGCAGCTAAAGACGGCGAATATGTTGTTATTCGTCTTCCTTCAGGTGAAACACGCCGTGTTTTTGGTAAATGCTATGCGACAATTGGCGTAGTTGGAAACGAAGAACGTATGAACACTCAGCTTGGTAAGGCTGGTCGCAAACGCTGGCTCGGTATTCGTCCGACAGTTCGCGGTATGGCTATGAACCCAGTTGATCATCCACTTGGTGGTGGTGAAGGTGCAGGTAAAGGACACCAGCCAGTTACACCTTGGGGACAGCCATGTAGAGGTTATAAGACTCGTAATAAGAGAAAGCCTTCTAACCGTTTCATTGTTTCACGCCGTAAGAAGTAGTAGGAGTAGTTAACAATGTCAAGATCAGTTAAGAAAGGACCTTTTATTGAAAAGAGCCTTTATAAGAAAGTTATTGAAATGAACAAAGAGTCAGACAAGAAGATGATTAAAACATATTCTCGCTGCTCTACAATCATTCCAGAGATGGTTGGAAACACAATCAGTGTTTACAACGGAAAAGCATGGATTCCTGTATATGTTACTGAAAATCTCGTTGGCCACAAGCTCGGCGAATTTGCTCCAACTCGTACATTTAAGGGACATGGTGGCACTGATAAGGGTGCTAAATAAAGGTGGATACTATGGCAGAGAAAAAAGGTTATGTAGCCACTACAAAATTCCTGATTGCATCACCAACTAAGGTTCGCCCTGTTGCAAATGTAATCAAGCAGAAGAAATGCTCAGAAGCTTTGGCAGTTCTTGAAAATATGCCACAGAAAGGTGCAGAGTTGATTAAAGGTACTCTTAAATCAGCTGTTGCAAACGCTCTGTATGCTAACAAGAATCTCGATGAAGATATGCTCTACGTCAAAGAAATTCGTATTGACGAAGGTCCAAGACTTAAGAGAGTTTGGTTCCGTGCTCGCGGACGTGCTGATCAGCTCTTAAAACGTATGTGCCATATCACCGTTATTGTTGACGAGAAGGCGGGGGAATAAAGTGGGTCAGAAAGTAAATCCTATCGGTTTGCGTCTTGGAATTAACAAGACTTGGCAGTCTCGTTGGTATGCTGGTCCTCGCGACTATGCAGACCTGGTTCTTGAGGATATTAAAATCCGCAAGTTGGTAAGAGAATTACCAGAATGCCAGAACGCAGATATTGCAGAAATCGAAATCGTACGTCACCCGCAGCGTGTTACTATTGTTATTCACACAGCACGCCCAGGTGTAATTATTGGTGTTAAAGGTGCCAATATTGAAAAGATCAGTGCTGAAATTCAGGCACAGTTTGCTTCTAAGAAAGTTCAGATCAAAATCAAGGAAGTAAAACGTGCTGAAGTAAACGCTTCTTTAATTGCACAGAATGTTGGACGTCAGCTTGCAGGTCGTGGTTCATTCCGCAAGGCTCTCAAACAGGCTTCAGCAAATGCTATGAAAGGCGGAGCACAGGGTATTAAAATTCGTTTGTCAGGTCGTCTTGGTGGAGCAGAAATGAAACGCTCAGAAGAACATAAAGAGGGACGTGTTCCTCTTCATACTCTTCGTGCAGACATTGACTATGCTACATTCGAAGCTCATACAACATACGGAAAAATCGGTGTAAAAGTATGGGTTTACAACGGCATGAACTACGGTATCGAAAAGAATGAAGATGCTGGACAGATTGTTCGCAAGCCTCATCGTGATCGCTCTCAGTCAAATGATTCAAGAGCTAAACGCCCTGCTCGCGCAGCAGATTCTTCAAAGGAGTAACATAAAATGCTTAGTCCTAAAAGAGTTATTCACCGTAAGGTACAGCGCGGTAAAGTAAAAGGAAATGCTACACGTGCTAATAATATTGACTTTGGTCAGATTGCTTTAGTTGCACTTGAACCAGTATGGCTTCAGGCTCGCCACATTGAAGCAGCTCGTGTTGCTATTAACCGTAAACTTGAACGTAAAGGAAATGTTTGGTTGCGTGTTTTCCCAGATAAGCCAATTACTAAAAAACCATCGGAAGTCCGCATGGGTAAGGGTAAGGGTGCTCCAGAATTTTGGGCTGCAAACATTAAACCAGGTGTAATTTTATTTGAAGTTGGTGGAATTGATATTAAATTAGCAGAACAGGCTCTTAAGCTTGCTGCTGACAAACTGCCAATCAAGACAAAAATTGCATTTAAACCAACTATCGACTAAGGAGTAAGATATGGCAAATTCAAAGAAAAAGAATGTTAAAGAAATGTCTTACGCTGAACTGGTAGCTGAACGTAACGACTTGAAACAGAAATACATGGATCTCCGTTTCCAGATGGTAATCGGCCATGTTGATAACCCATTGCAGAAGCGTACAATGCGTCGTCAGATTGCGACTCTTAATACGCTCATCCGTGCAAAAGAAATTGCCGGACAGACTAAGTAGGAGCTAACCCGTGGCAGAACAGGAAGTTCAGACTAAAAAGGGAGCAAAACGTTCGTTCGTAGGTATCGTAACAAGCGACAAAATGGAAAAAACAATTGTTGTTTCAATCGATACAAAGAGAATGAATCCTCTCTATAAGAAATACGTTACACAGACTAAAAAGTGTAAGGCACATGATGAAAAGAACGAAGCTCACATTGGTGACACAGTTCGTATCATTGAATGCAGTCCTATCAGCAAAGATAAATGCTGGAGACTTGCAGAAATCATCGAAAGAGCAAAATAGGCTGTAAGGAGTTAAATTATGCTGCAGATGCAATCAAAATTGACTGTTGCCGATAACTCTGGAGCTAAAGTTGCTCAGGTAATCAAAGTACTTGGCGGTACACACCGCCGGTATGCTGGTATCGGTGATATTGTAGTAGTAGCAATTAAGGAAGCAATTCCTACTTCTACTATTAAAGAAGGTACAGTTGAAAAGGCTGTAATCGTTCGTGTATCAAAAGAATACCGTCGTCCAGATGGAACATACATTCGTTTTGATGATAACGCTTGCGTTATCGTTGATGGCGATGGAAATCCAAAAGGAAAACGTATTTTTGGACCTGTTGCACGTGAACTCCGTGATATGGACTTTATGAAGATCGTATCACTTGCTCCAGAAGTACTGTAAGGAGAATCAATATGGAAAAGAAATTTAAGATCCGTAAAGACGATACTGTACAGGTTATCGCTGGAAAAGATAAGGGTAAACGTGGTGCTGTTGTTCGCGTTATTGCTAAAAAAGATGCAGTAATTGTATCTGGCGTTAACATGGTTAAAAAAGCAATGAGAAAACGCAGCCAGCAGGATCAGGGTGGAATCGCAGAAATTGAGGCTCCACTTAATATTTCAAATGTTGCGATCGTATGTAAAAAATGCGGTCCAACTAAAATTGGATTCAAAATTGACGGCGACAAGAAAACTCGTGTTTGCCGTAAGTGTGGAGAAGCACTGTAATGGATAAGTACGTACCACGGCTTAAGAAAGTCTATAAGGACACTATCGCTCCAGAGCTCTTTAAAGAACTCGGATATACATCCGTAATGCAGATTCCTGCTATCAAAAAAGTAGTAGTAAGCATGGGTGTTGGCGAAGCCCTCTCAAACAAGAAACTCCTTGATGCCGCAGTAACTGATTTAACTCAGATTACTGGACAGCATGCTGTTAAAACGAAGGCTAAAAAGAGTATTGCTAACTTTAAACTTCGTGAGGGCAATGAAGTTGGTGTAATGGTAACATTGCGCGGTAACATTATGTATGAATTTTTGGACCGCCTTATCAATGTTGCATTACCTCGCGTAAAGGATTTCCGCGGAATCAAAGCAACTGGTTTTGACGGACACGGAAATTTCTCTCTTGGTATTACAGAACAGATTATCTTCCCGGAAATCGACTTCGACAAAATCGTAAAGATTGCTGGTATGAACATCTCTATCGTAACAAGCGCTCGCACTGATGCAGAAGCTCGTGCATTGCTTACCAAGTTCAATATGCCTTTCAGAAAGTAGGTGAGAAACAATGGCTAAGAAATCAATGGTTATCAAAGCAAATCGTACACCTAAGTATAGCACTCGTCGCTATAACAGATGCCAGATTTGTGGTCGTCCACGCGGTTATTTGCGCAAATTCAAGATTTGTCGTATTTGTTTCCGCAAGTTAGCAAGTGAAGGCCTTTTGCCAGGCGTAACAAAATCAAGTTGGTAGTGGAGGAGAAAGAAAATGAGTACATCAGACCCAATAGCAGACATGCTCACTAAGGTTCGTAATGCTGTTCAGGCTCGCCACGAAAAAGTAGATGTTGCTACATCAAAACTTAAGCTTGAGATTGTTAAGATCCTTAAGACAGAAGGTTATATTAAGAATTTTAAGAAAGTACAGGATGATGATGGTCATTCTATTATCCGTATTTTCCTGAAGTATGATGAATCGAATGAACCTGTAATTCACGGAATCGAAAAGATTTCTACACCAGGTCGTCGTATTTATTCTGGTTATAAAGAACTGCCACGTGTTCTTAACGGATACGGAACATTGATCGTTTCAACTTCTTCTGGTGTAACAACTGGTAAGAAAGCAAGCGAAAAAATGGTTGGTGGCGAACTCGTTTGCAAAGTTTGGTAATAGGAGGAAGATATGTCAAAAATTGGTAAGCTTCCTGTTGCTATTCCTGCAGGAGTTACAGTTACAGTTAACGCTGGTGAAGTTGTTGTAAAGGGACCAAAAGGTGAACTTAAGCAGCATGTAAATGATAAAGTTAAGCTTGAAGTAAAAGACGGAGAGCTTACAGTTTCTCCAGCAGAAGAATCAAAAGCAGCTGGAGCTGCACACGGACTTTATCGTGCTTTGATTCACAATATGGTTACTGGTGTAACACAGGGATTTTCAAAATCTCTCGTTATTACTGGTGTAGGTTACCGTGCAGAAGTTCAGGGAAAGAACCTTGTAATGAATCTTGGTTATTCTTCTGATTTTATCGCTGTAATCCCGGAAGGACTTACTGTTACAACTGATGCTAATGGTAATGTTACAATTGCTGGTATCGATAAGCAGCTGGTTGGTGAATTTGCTTCACAGATCCGCAAGCTTCGTCTCCCAGAACCTTACAAGGGAAAGGGAATTCGTTATAGCAACGAAGTTATCAGACGCAAAGTCGGAAAGACTGGCGTAAAATAAGGTGTAGCGTATGTTAAAGAAACTTAATGATAAAGCAAGAAAGCGCCTTCATCGTAAGGTTCACATCCGTAAGTCTGTTTACGGAACAGCTGCTCGCCCACGTTTAACGGTAACTCGCAGCAATTGCAACCTTTACGCTCAGGTAATTGATGATGACGAAGGTGTAACACTTGCTTCAATTTCCACATTGGAAAAAGAATTTGCTGACTTGAAGCCAAATACAGAAGGTGCAGCAAAACTTGGTGAAGCATTTGGAAAACGTCTTCAGGACAAAAAAATTACAACTGTAGTTTTTGACCGCAACGGATATCTGTATCATGGTGTTGTTAAGGCACTCGCAGATGGAACCCGCAAAGCAGGTATCATTTTCTAGGAGAGTCTAATGGAACGCCAGAACAAGTTCGAAAAAGAAAGAGAACAGAAAGAATTCGTTGAAAAGCTTGTTAGACTGAATCGTACTGCTAAGACCGTAAAAGGTGGACGCCGTATGTCATTCTCAGCTCTCACAGTTGTAGGCGATGGAAAAGGTCGTGTTGGATACGGATTTGGTAAAGCTAATGATGTATCTGAAGCAATCAGAAAGAGTATTGACCGTGCAAAGAGAAACCTTATAACTGTTCCAGTTAAAAATGGTACTCTTCCACACGATATTCTTGGAAAATACAAAAGTTCTTCAATCCTTTTGAAACCAGCTTGTGCCGGTACTGGAATCATCGCAGGTGGTCCAGTTCGCGCTATTATGGAATCAATCGGTGCAACTGATGTAATTTCTAAGTCATTGGGTTCTTCAAGCCCAGTCAATGTAGTTCGTGCAACTTTTGAAGCTCTTGAAGGTCTTATGGACGCAAAAGCAGTTGCATCAAACAGAGGTAAATCTCTGCAGGAAATGTGGGGTTAATCATGGCTAAGAAAATCAAGGTAACTCTCGTAAGAAGTACAATTGGACAGAAACCAGCTAAGGTTGCAACAGTTCGCAGTCTTGGTCTTAAAAAGATTAACTCTTCAAATGTTTTGGAAGCAACTCCAGCTGTTCTTGGAATGGCTGAAGCTGTATCACACCTGATTACTGTCGAGGAAGTAAAATAATGTCTGATTTCGTTTTGAGCGCACCACAGGGTGCTAACAAGAAAAAGCGCATTGTTGGCCGCGGTTCTTCTTCAGGTCGTGGAACAACTGCAGGTAAGGGAAATAAGGGACAGCAGTCTCGCTCTGGTGGAAAAACATACGTAGGTTTTGAAGGCGGTCAGATGCCTCTTTACCGTCGTATCGCTCACAGAGGTTTTTCTAATTACCCATTCAAGAAAGAATATTCAGTTGTGAATGTTGCTCTTCTTGAAGAAAAATATTCAGACGGTGAAACCGTAAATAAGGAAACACTTTTGGCAAAAGGTCTTATTTCAAAGGCTGGAGCTTTAGTAAAAATCCTTGGTACTGGTGATTTAACAAAGAAACTTACAGTTGATGTAGATAAGGTTTCTGCTTCTGCAAAAGCTAAAATCGAAAAAGCTGGTGGTTCTGTTAAAGAAACTGCTGAAACAAAGTAATTACAATAAGTACCGGAGACACACATGGCAAACAATCCAATTGTAAACATGTTCAGAATTAAAGAGCTTAGAAATCGTCTGCTCTTTACGTTAGCTATTCTTGCAATATTCCGTCTTGGATGCGTGCTGACAATTCCTGGAATTAATGCTGGAGTACTCGTTGAATACTTCAACAATCTTGCTAAGAGTGGCAACAACGCATTTGCAAGTTATATGGACTTTTTTGCCGGTGGTGCATTCTCTAATTTTTCTGTGTTCATGCTTGGTGTTATGCCTTACATTTCAACACAGATTATATTGCAGCTGGCGCTGATTATTTTTCCATCTCTTAAGCGTATTGTTCAGGAAGATGGTGGTCAGCGCAAATTTGCAGCATGGACTAGAATCGGAACAGTTTTTGTTTGTTTGATTCAGTCTGCTGCTGTAACGGTTTATGCCAACAGTATTCCTGGAGCTATTGTTCTTGAAAGTACTGTTGCATTCAGACTGCTTGCAATGCTCACTGTTACTACAGGAGCTATGATTACAGTTTGGCTTGGTGATCAGATTACAGCACATGGAATCGGAAATGGAATTTCAGTTCTTATTTTCGCAGGTATCGTTGCCCGTCTTCCTCATGCAGTAATTGAACTTGTTCAGAAAGTTCGTAGTAATGAAATCAACGCTGTTGCTGTGATTGTAGTTATTTTGATGTTCTTCGGAATTATCGCCCTTGTAGTATATGAACAGTCCGGCGAACGTAAGATCCCTGTACACTATGCTAAACGCGTAGTTGGACGGAAAATGTACGGTGGACAAAGTACTTATATTCCATTCAAAATCAATCCGTCGGGAGTTATTCCTGTAATTTTTGCATCATCATTTTTGACTTTCCCGTTACAGATTGTTTCTAGTATTGGTGCCAGCAAAGCTTCTGCAAGTTGGGTTTCTAAACTCTCTTACATTTTGCAGCCAACTGGAATCACATATAATGTATTATTAGTGCTTTTGATTGTATTCTTTGCATACTTCTACACACAGGTAACACTGAACCCCACAGAAATCGCAAAGAACATCAGAGAAAACGGTGGTTCTATTCCAGGAATCCGCACTGATAAAACAGAAGAATACATGCAGAAGGTTTTGAACCGTCTCGTGTTGCCTGGTTCTCTTTATCTTGCTGCTATTGCAGTTTTACCAACAATCATTCAGATTGCATTTAAGTTCCCACAGTCAATTGCAATGTTGATGGGTGGTACTTCATTGTTAATCCTGGTTGGTGTTGATTTGGATACAATGAGTCAGGTTGAAGCACTTCTTAAGATGCACCATTCAGAAGGTCTTGTTAAGAAGGGTAAATTACGTTCAAGAAATTTGTAAAATTTATTAAATTTTAGAGAATTTCTATAGAACAACAATGGGATTTTGTGATACATTATCTAACCCGAATTGTAATTCATTGCGAATTGCCATGATTCGGGTTAATATCATGCTTTCCCTAGGGGGACTTTTATGAAAGTACGAACCAGCGTAAAGCCCATCTGTGATAAGTGTAAGGTTATAAAAAGAAACGGAATTATCCGCATTATTTGTGTTAACCCAAAACATAAGCAGAGACAGGGTTAAGGAGTAACAGATGGCTCGAATTGCGGGAGTTGACCTCCCAAATAAACACGTCGTTGTTGCATTGACTTATATTTACGGTATCGGTCGTTCATCTGCAAAAGCGATTTGCGAAAAAACAAAGATTGATCCTACCAAGATGATGAATGATCTTGATCAGGATGAGCAGGCAAAACTTCGCACTGTAATCGATGAAGAATACAAGGTTGAAGGACATCTTCGCTCAGAAATTGGTCTTAACATTAAACGTCTTATGGACATCGGTTGCTATCGTGGCCTTCGTCATCGAAAAGGTTTGCCAGTTCGTGGTCAGCGCACACGTACTAATTCACGTACTCGCAAAGGTAAAAAGAAGACAGTTGCTAACAAGAAAAAGGCTGTCTGATAGGACGGAGGATTTAATTAATGGCTACCGTAAAGAAGCGAAAGGAAAAGAAGAGCGTATACGAAGGAAATGTTTATATCCAGGCTACGTTCAACAATACTATCGTAACAATTACAGACTTAAACGGAAATGCTCTTTCTTGGGCATCTTCTGGCGGACTTGGTTTCCGTGGAGCAAAAAAATCAACTCCATTTGCTGCTCAGACAGTTACAGAAACTGCAGTTCAGAAGGCAGTAAGCTATGGTTTGCGTGAAGTTCACGTATTCGTAAAAGGACCAGGAATGGGACGCGAAAATGCTGTTCGTGCTCTTGGTGCTTTGGGACTTAAAGTAAAATCAATTTCTGATGTTACTCCAATCCCACACAACGGATGCCGCCCACGCAAGACTCGCCGTATGTAGTATAAATGATAAGAATGGATGTTCTCTGCAATGTCCATTTTTGTTGTTTTTGTTACACTGCCGGAAGTCGGTAAAAGATAGGTTTTGTCCGGATAAAAATTCCGGAAAAAGTATAAAAAACGGGTAGTAGAATTACTGACCGTTAGAAATGCTCTTCTTTGAGCGAAAATTAGAAAAGGAGTTCAGATGGCACGTAAAAACCTCTTAAAAGGTTTCAAAAAACCAAAGGGTATTACATTTGAACATCTCGAAACAAATCCAAATTACGGAAAATTTACAGCATATCCGTTTGAACCAGGTTTTGGTACAACAATAGGAAATACACTTCGTCGTGTACTTCTTTCTTCAATCCAGGGTTATGCGGTAACATCTGTACGGATTACTTCATTTGATGCTGAAGGTGTTCCGCGTGTTATTCAGAGTGAATTTGACACAATTGCAAATGTTTCTGAAGATACACTCGAAATTTTGAATAGCTTAAAAATGATTCGTTTTAAGCTTCCAAATGATGCTGAACAGGATACACTTCTTTTTGAATTTAAAGGACCAGGAAAAGTTACAAGCAACGACTTTGAAAAAGAAGGACAGCTTGAAGTTCTTTCAAAGGACGTTCCTGTGTTTACAATGATGGAAGGTGCAAACCTTAGCATTGAAATTCAGGTTGACTTAGGAAGAGGTTATGTTCCAGCCGAAGTTAATAGCAACTATGTTGAAGTAGTTGGTACTATTCCGATGGACGCTATTTTTTCTCCAGTACACAAAGTAAAGTATGCAATTGAACCTTGTCGTGTTGGCGAAAGAAATGACTACGATAAGTTAGTTCTTGAAATTTGGTCAGATGGTACAATTTCTCCGGAAGATGCACTCGCTGAAGCTGCAAAAATTGCAAAAGATCATTTTTCAATTTTTGTTAATTTTAACGATAACGATGTTTCTAGTTCAGATGACATGGATGAAGGTGATGAAAGAGTTCGTTCATTGCTTAATACTCCTGTAGAAGAGCTTGAACTTTCTGTTCGTTCTTCAAACTGCCTTAAAAATGCCAATATCCGCACAATCGGTGAATTGACAAGAAAGACAGAAGATGACATCGCCAAAACAAGAAACTTTGGTAAGAAATCACTTACTGAAATTAAAGAAAAGCTCCTTGAATGGGGACTTACACTTGGAATGACAGATTACAGTCACCTTAAGAATGTAAATTTGGCAAATCCAAAGCAAAAGGAAGAATCCAATGAATCATAGAAATGGTTTTAACCCACTCTCGCGTACAACAGCACATCGCCGTGCTATGTCACGCAATATGGTAACTTCACTTTTCAGATTTGAACGCATTACAACTACTAGTGCAAAAGCTAAAGAAGTTCGTAAGGCTGCTGAAAAATTGATTACACGCAGTAAGGTTGATACAGTACACAACCGTCGTATTGCTGCAAAGTTTATTCAGGACGAAAAAATCCTGAACAAACTCTTTACAGAACTCGGACCACGCATGAAGGATCGCAAAGGTGGTTATACACGCATCCTTAAAATTGGTTTCCGTCAGGGTGATGCTGCAGACATGGTAATTCTTGAATTGGTAGATTACACTCTCCCAACTGAAGAATCTAAAGAAAAGGCAGAAAAGAAGGCAGTTGCTGCTGAAAAACCTGCTAAAAAGCCAGCTGCAAAAAAAGCACCAGCTAAAGCTAAGACTGCAAAAGCAGCTCCTGCTGCTGAAGAAGCAAAATAAGGAGTAACTTATGTCTAAAGCACATCGCGGAACTGGTATCCGTAACGAAGTAAACCATGGTCGTGGCAAATGTGCACGCTGTGGCAAAGAAAACATCAAAGTTCTTTACGAAAAAGAAATTGATGGTGCAACTGCAAAGATTTGTAAATATTGCAATGCTGCACTTAAAAACATCGCAAGAGTAGAAGCAAGAAAAGCAAAACCTGCTGAAGAAGCTTCTGCAGAGGCACAGGCATAATTTAATAATTATTCCTGTTTACGCCGTCCTTCGTTTGCAAGGGCGGCTTTATTTTTTTTAAATCTGATAAAGAAGTTTCTAAAAATTGTAATTTTCAGAGATGTCTATAATTGATTTTCGAGACGGGAATTGTATTTTCGTAAAAAAAATGCGCCACGTGCCGGAGCGGTGGCAGGGCCAGTCCGAAGGACTGAGGGTTACCGAACCGCGCAGGGACGACGAGACGCAGAATGTGGCAGCCAGAAAATTAAACTAAATTTTTAACTGCAGACCGAGTTTTGCAACTTCTGTAATTGCTGACGTTATCTGTTCGACACTTCCAGAGGCTTCCTGCAAGCGGTTGGAAATTGCCGTTGACGACTGAACCTGCTCATTTATTGAAGTTTTTATGCTTTCTGAAAGATTTGCAATGTTTTTTATAGCCCTGTTCGTGGAACTGATAACTTCTTCCGCCTGTTTTGTGCTCAGATTGTTTTTCTGAACAAGTTCCTGGATTTTTGCGGTTGAAGAAACAGTTTGTGCGGCAAGTGCCTTTACTTCTTTTGCTACGACACTAAAACCACGGCCCGCATCCCCGGCGTGTGCGGCTTCGATTGCTGCGTTGAGGGCAAGAACATTGGTTTTTTCTGCAATATCATTGATAAGTTCAACAGCATGAGTAATCTGTTCTGTAATCTGAACAAGAGATTTTAGCGAAGAATCAGCTTCGTTTATCATCTGGTTGGCCGATTCAACTGTTGAAGCAACATTTGCAACATTTCCTGAAATATTTTTAATGCTTTCTGCAAAATTTTCCATTGAAGAAGAAATTGTAGAAATGTTGTTGTTTACAGATTCTGACTGATTTGAAACGACGTCGGCTTTTTCTGACATGGTCTGCATTGTTGTTTCGAGCAGATTGCGGCTTTTGTTTCGTTCTTCGAGCAGAAGGGCACTGTAAATTGAGCACGAAATCTGGTCGCGTAAGGTTGAAAAAGCTACGCCGTTGTCTTTTGTCGATTCAAATACAATGTAGCCGAGATAACTGTTCTGATAATGAAGGGATTCAACTTCGTAGATTGCAAAATCCGCAGAATTATTTATTGTGTCTGGAATTATTTCGTGGGTTTTAAAGGTTAATCCGCCTTCCGGCAGACGTATTTTTTCTCCACGGCGGACTGCAAGCATTAACCGGCTTGTTTGTGGAAGTTCGTGGTTTTCTTCCGTGTAAGTGCAGTTATTGTAAAGCACGAGATAACAGCCGCTCATTCCGATTTTTGGCATGGCCGATGTAATAATTTCAAAAAGTTTATCTAAATCTGAACAGGAAAGAATGTCCGTACTGATCTGGCGCAGGGTTGCTTCCTGGCGGGTTTCGAGCAGGTTTGTCTGTTTTTGAGTTCTGCCGTCAAATTCGTTTAAGAGTACGCGCGCCTGCTGCAGCAGGTTTTCGCATTTGGTGGAAATCGGTGTCTGAAAACTTGAATCTGACAGACTTTCTGCACGCAAAACAGAAAGAATGTCCTGCCATACAGAAAATTCTTTTGAGATTTTTTCGAATCTGTTGAGTCCGACTGAAATTGCCTGCAAAAAAGTGTCTGAACGTTCTTCTTCCTGGGCGTCTTTTGCAAAGGCGGAGATAAGCGTTTTTGCGTAAGAATTAAAAAATTCGATTGTTTCTGCACTTGCGTAGCGTTCATGGTTTACAAGTTCTGATATTTTTTGAATTACAGTATTTATCCATTCTTCGCTGGAAAGTTTTTGTGCTAAAAGTTCATTCTGAACTGCAACTGGAAGAGCTTTTGATTTTATGATTTTTTTCTTTGCTGTAAGTCCGATTCCTTTTGTGCCCGTTAAATATGCGTTGTTTACGGAAACAGAGGTACAGCCGCAGGATTCGCCTAAAACAAGGTGCGAGCTGTATCTGAATTCCTGCTGAAAGTCTTTATTGTTAAAAATTGCCTGCAATGTATTGTAAGCCTGAATTCCCTGTCCGTAAAAAGGCATTTCTACCGAAGTGATTGGCGGATTAGACCAGGCTGCGTCGTTTGTTCCGTTGTAACCGCAGACAGCAATATCATGGGGAATTGAATAACCTTTGCGAATCAATTCTTCCTGGGCACCGATTGCAACGTTGTCGCCAACTGCAACAATTGCCTGAATATCCTGTCCGATTTTAAGACCTTTTTCGATAAAGCCGTTTACTGCTTTGATTCCATCGTTGATTGACCAGCCGCCGTAAGGCGAAATTAAATCTTCGTTTATTTGAATTCCGTGTTTTTGCAGACCTTCGAGATAGCCTTCAAAACGTTCTTTTGCGTAAATGTGAGTTTCCGGGCCGCGAATAAAAGCTATTTTTGTAAAATGATGAACCGTAATCAAATGTTCAATGAGTTCAAGTTCGCCGGCTTTGCAGTCTGTAATGATAAGAGGTTTGCCTTCGATCTTAAATGTCATGCAGACGAGAGGCGTTTTCTGAAATTTTTTGTAAAAGTCGAAAGTTTTTTTGTCTACGTCGGAAGAAGCCCACGAAATAATTCCTGCAACAGAATCGTCAGTCAAAAGATGATAAATTATAGAGCCCTGTCCTTTATTTAAAACTGGCCCGCGAAACGTAATAAGTGGAATTCTGTCTTTCTGGCAGGCGGAAACAATGCCTTTCCACATTTCTCGACCGGTTGCATCAATTAGTGAACGTGTTAAAAAAGCTATGGTATTCTTGTTCATGATAAAACCTCAGGTTGAATTTAAAAGATCTGCTCTCGTTCTTACTATTATAAGCGCAAAAATGTGAAAAATAAATAAAATTAAGGGAATGTAAAGAAACAGGCAGGCAGTACAATAAAAAAGAAAAGTGCGGACGATAAGTTTATTCTATGAGCTGTTTTTTTTAGATGTTAATCTTTTTGGCTTTGTTCAGCCTCTTCAGCTTAAAAAGAGACTGAAGGGAACCTCTAAAAATTGCAATTTTTAGAGGTAACTCTGAACTATATTCTGAATGGCTGTTTGTTCAGACAGCCGCTTTTTATAAAATGCTAGAAGTTTCCGCCGTTCCAGCCCCAGTTTTTGTAGCCGGAATATGTAATGTAGATTTTGTCGCCTGGAATTCCAAGTTCTTTCTGGAAAATTTCGCAGAGTTTTGCACTCATTTTCTGACTGTCGGCTGCGTTTACTTCGCCTAAAACTTCAACAGAAATAAATGCGCCTTTTTCCAGCTTTTTTCCGCCAAAATAAAGGTCGTAATTGTCTTCAAAACCGAGCATTAAATAAGATTCAGGCTTTCCCATAACAGAAATTGCTTTTCCGATTTCTGATTTTAAAACATCGCGCTTTTCCTGTGGAACGCTGACTGTAATTTTTGAGTTAATCATTGGCATAAGTGGCCTCCATTTGTTTTTAGTTGGAAAATTTTCCGCATTTAATTATTAAAAATCTGAAAAAATATTCAATAAGAAAAATTCAATTATGTTTAAAAACGGATATAATTATTTTCTGGGCGTTTCCCGTGCATGCGCACGGGGCGGGCTATCCGCACTTCGCCGTCTTGCGCGGCTCATTCCTGCGCTTACGCTCCGGAACTGCTTCGCAGGTGCTGCTATCCCTAACGCAAAGAAAAAAAGAGGTAAAAAATGATTGATTATGCAGAAGGCTCTGGAAAACAATATCACACAGGAGTTGGACCAGATGATATTGGAAAATATGTAATTCTTCCTGGAGATCCAAAACGCTGTAAAAAAATTGCTGAACATTTTGAAAATGCAAGGTTAGTTGCAGATGTCCGCGAGTTTACAACTTATACAGGAACTCTCGAAGGAGTAAAAGTGAGCGTTACTTCCACTGGAATTGGCGGACCGTCTGCTTCGATTGCAATAGAAGAACTTTCTAAATGCGGAGCGCACACATTTTTGCGCACTGGCACCTGCGGGGGAATGCAAAAAGAAGTTTTAAGCGGTGATATAGTAATTGCTACCGGGGCAGTGCGCATGGAAGGAACCAGCCGCGAATTTGCTCCAATTGAATATCCTGCTGTTCCAGACATAAATTGTGTAAATGCACTTATAAAGGCTGCAAAAGATAAAAATATTCCTTATCATGCAGGCGTTGTTCAATGCAAGGATTCTTTTTTTGGTCAGCACGAACCGGAAGTTATGCCTGTAAGTTATGAACTGGAAAACAAATGGCAGGCCTGGGTTAGAATGGGCTGCCTTGCAAGCGAAATGGAATCTGCAGCACTTTTTATTGCCGGCTCATTTCTGCGGGTAAGGGTCGGTTCCTGCTTTTTAGTTGTTGCAAACCAGGAAAGAGCAAAACTCGGGCTCGAAAATCCCCAGGTTCACGATACAGAACTTGCAATAACGGTTGCAGTCGAAGGTTTAAGAAATTTAATAAAAGATGACATAAAAAATGGCAGAGCGGATCGATAAAATTCACATAAAAGGGTATTCAATAATTCAGGATAAAACTGCTTTTTGTTATGGAATTGATGCTGTTCTGCTTGCAGGTTTTGCATTAAAAATGAATCAGAACAAAACAGAACAGACTTTTGTTGATCTTGGCAGTGGAAATGGAATTATTCCAATCCTGCTTTGTGCACAAAAAAAGGAATTAAGCGGCTCCGGGCTTGAAATTCAACCAGGAATGGCGGACATGGCAAGGCGTTCTGTTGAACTTAATTTGCTCAATGACAAAATAAAAATTGTTAAAGGCGACATAAAAAAAATAAAAGAATATTTTGAGCCGGAGTGTGCAGATTTTGTTACTTCAAATCCGCCGTATATGATTCCCTCGAGGGGGCGGCAGAGTGAAAATTTGGCAAAAATGATTGCCAGACAGGAACTTTTATGCAATTTAAGCGACGTTGTAAAAGCTGCCAGTTTTCTGCTAAAAAAAAGCGGGATTTTTTGTATGATTCACCGCGCAGAAAGAAAGAATGAAATTTTTGACTGCCTTTTGAAAAACGGTTTTACTCAGATTTTGTGGAAAGAAGTAAAACCAGATGAAAAAAGAGAAGCTAATTTAATTCTTGTTTGTGCAAATTTAAAAGAAGCGGAAGGCGAAGGAGAAAAAATTAAAAAACTAAAAGATCTGATAATTTATGGCAGCGACGGCTCTTACACAGACGAAGTAAAAAAGATTTACTCAGGAGAATTGAATTGAACAAAGTGGGCTTTTTATGTAGACTTTGGAGATTTCCGAAATTAAATTAGAAAATACAGTCAAATACTAAAAAAGAAAAACAGAAATTTAGATGAAAAATTTGTAACTTGTTTTATAC
>CAVEBK010000001.1:0-91291 GCA_963613915.1 uncultured Collinsella sp. | reverse complement strand
ATTCCGCTGGCTGAATTAAAGCTTTTTACTACAGGATTATAAGGCACAGTCGGAACTGGATTTTTCAGTCTTGAAACGCTCCGCGAGTAGGTGATTGAACCCGCCTTAAAATTTAGTGACTTTTTTAAAAACGCAATGTCGACACTATAGCGGTTTTGGGTAAAAAGTGAAGATAAATTATTTTCGCCGGCAATTGTTTTTAATTCGCTGAATTGTGTTTTGGTGACGGTTGTAAAAGCCCTCAAAGAAACAAAACTGGAATTAAGGTAGGCGCCAAGGGCAGATTCAACCGTGTTTTTTGAATCTGAAGAAAAACTGAAATTTCCATTAGCCTTTAAATACAGGCTGCAGAAAAAAGGTTCACCGTAAAGTGGGGAAGTTAAAAATAAAAGTAAAAGAATTTTTTTCATCACAATATATAAATGGCCCTGAAAATGAACTTTTACATATTTTGTGACAAAAAAAATTCAGTTTTTTTATATGATTTGAAAATCAAGAGGCAAAATGTCGAGTTTTAATAAAAACACTTCAAATAGCCTCTCGTCGAGAACCTTAATAAAGAAAATGCCTTCCTGTCATTTTCTTTATTCGGGCTGTCTTAAAAGTTCAAAACATAGCGCAGATTCGGTCATTTACGGTACCTTTCTTTCCTACGGCTATTTGACATTTATCTTAAAATAAGCTCGAAGTTAAGTCTAAATAAAAATATTATACTGAACTGCGTTTTGCACTTTTTTAGTCTAATTTTGAACAACGTAGCTCTGTGCTTTTTCAAATTCCATGAGTTCTGAAATTTTATTTTTCCAGTATTCGGCTTCGCTCTTTGTTGTGTAAGGTCCAACGCGTACGCGGTAAAAAAGTTTTCCTTTTGCATCTGTGTAAGTAAAAACTTCGTTCTGGATTTTATTGTTTTCCAGAATTGTACGCGCTTCGTCGGCAGATTTTTTTGCTTCGTATGAACCAACCTGAATCCAGAAAGAACTTGGCTTAGTCTGTGCTGCTGTTGCTGCAGGTTTAACTGTTTTTTTAGCTGTTGATTTTGCTGCAGAAACTGCAGGTTTTACAGTTTCCTTTTTTGGTGTTGTCTGTTTTGCAACTGGGGCAGGAGAATAATATTTTTCTTCTGCCTTTTTTGAATTTTGAGAAATTGCAGAAACTGTTCTTGAATTTTCATTTACAGAAGACTGAACGTTTTCTGTTGTGCCTGTGTTCATCTGTTCTGCAGTGTAGGAATTTTTAGGAGTTACTGCAGCAGAAGCTGCAGGATTTGACTTTAATGCATTTAAATCGATTGTCGTAGTTGTCGAAGAACCATAAACGAGTGTATTGTCTGCAATCACAGTTACATTGTTTGCTTTGATTGGAGCATTTGTTTCTGTCTGTACCGGAGAAATTTCTGATTTTGCTCCTTCGAGTGGAGAAACTCCTTCAAAAGAATAATCAGCCGGAGGATTTGCTGTCTGGTTTTGAGGAGAAATTCCTGGAGTAAAGGTTACATCAGGTGCTTTTGCCGAAGAAATCCAGCCGTCAGACGGATTAAAATTATTTTGCGAAGAACCGTTTTTTTGTAAAGAAAGCAGAAGAGCCGCTCCCACAACTACCAGTAAAAATACACCGGATGCAGCAACAATCCATAACGTTTTTTTCTGTTCCATTTTTTCAGCTCCCGAATATGTCGATTCGTTTTTTAAGCGATTTTCTAGTGGAAGTAAAAGACACAAAGAGAATTTTTAAACTTCCATACATTTTTTATAGAAAAAAAAAAAAAAATGTTTAACCTTAATTTCGAGTTTTAAATAAATACTTGAATGTCGAGTTTATTTTATTAAAAAATGCCAAATAGCCGTAGGAGAGAAATGTACCGTAAATGACCGCCACGGATGGCGGATGCAGACGGGCAAAAACTTAAAAAAAGTTTTTACAATAAAGAAAATGACAGGGAGGCATTTTCTTTATTAAGGTTCTCGACGAGAGGCTATTTGAAGTGTTTTTATTGAAACTCGACATTCGAAATTTTTAGTTTTTTATAAAAATTAATGGAATGCCAGATTTTTTGTATTCTTTTAAGAGTGAATTCTGAGATTTAAAGCGTTTTAAGATTTGCAGCAAAGGAAGAGAGTCTCTTTTTTTTGCGCGTAAAAGCCGTTTTAAGAAAAATGCTTTTACAAAATAGATTTTTGAACAGAGAGATAAAAGTTCAGGAGTTTTATAAAGAACGGTTGCATTCAATAAAACAGTTTTTGCTTTGTTCTGCTGAATGAATTCTTTAGTAAGGCGGATTGTTTCCGGGTAAACAATCTGTTCCTGTTTTTTTAAAAGTTCTGGAGAAGAAAAAACCAAGGCACCAAGGGCCCGTCTGTTCAATGAACCGTCAGAGTTTTGCAGGTTTAGTCCTGATTTTTGTGCCAGAGAAGAAAATTCTTTTAAGATTTGTGGAGTTGCATTTTTTATTGCAGTGTGAACGGTTAAATCCAAATCAATTGAAACGCAGTCCCCGGTTTTGCACAGCTGTTTTGCAGCATAGTTTTTGCCGGCTGCCATTTGACCGCAAAGACAGATTATCTGAGGTTCTGAAGGAATTAAGAGTTCAATTTTTTTTAAGCTGACCGTTTCTATTGAATTTCTGTTCAAAATGTTTTTCCTTAACTGCGCCTGTCATAACTGCGCAAGGGATTGCAGGGGCGCCGCAGGCGTTGTACGACATCCTGTCGTGCCACAAATTGCTTTGCAATTTGTGCTGGTCTATAGTCTTTAGTGCCGTCCGTGGCACCATTTGACCGTGTAAAAACAAAGTACAATGTAGCCGGAAGGCGGAACCCCGGAAAGCCCGGCCGGCACTTAGTGCCGGTGCGCCCGGATTAATGAAATTCTCCCCAGGATTTTCCGCTTTCTATGCTTACACGCAGAGGAACTTCGAGTTTTACTGCGTGTTCCATTTTGTCTTTTATAAGCGCAATTGTGTCTGTTACTGCTTCCTGTGTGTCCGGGCACTCAAAAATAAGTTCGTCGTGAACCTGTAAAAGAAGTTTTGCTCCCGTCGGATTGTGCTCAAGTGCATTTGTAACGTCGAGCATTGCCTGTTTTACAATGTCGGCAGCACTTCCCTGGATCGGGCTGTTTTTTGCAATGCGGACTGCTCCTTCCATTTCCATTTTGCTCTGTGAATTAATTCCCTTAATCCATCTTTTTCTGCCCATAAGGGTTTCGATGTAGCCGTTTTGCTGAGCCGTGCTTACGTTTCTGTCAAAAAATTCCCGCACGCCGGAATAAACAATAAAATAATTTGTAATGAACTCTGCTGCCTGTGTCCTGCTGATTTTTAAATCCTTTGCAAGCGAAAAAGCACTCATTCCGTACATTAAGCCGAAGTTTAAGGTTTTTGCAGTGCGCCTCATTTCTGCTGTTACGCTTTCTGGTGGAATTGAATAAATCAGCGAAGCTGTTGCCTTGTGAACATCGATTCCGTCGTTAAAGGCCCTGCACAGGTTTTTGTCTTTGCTCAAATGTGCAAGAACTACGAGTTCAATCTGTGCATAATCTGCCGAAATTAAAACCTTGCCCTGAGGTGCCGTAAATGCTGAACGGATTTTTCTTCCTTCTTCCGAACGCACTGGAATATTCTGTAAATTCGGGTCTTTTGAAGAAAGGCGACCGGTTGCAGTTCCTGTCTGCATAAAAGTTGTGTGCACTCGTCCTTGAGAATCTGCTAAAAGTGGCAGGGTTTCCACATAGGTTGAAAGAAGTTTTGCTTTTGCGCGGTAGTCTAAAATCATTCCGGGAACGCAGTCGCTTTCACGCAAAGATTCAAGAACGTCTGTGTCGGTTGAATATCCTGTCTTTGTTTTTTTGCCTGGTTTTAAGCCGCGTTCTTCAAATAAAACCGTGCTCAGCTGTTTTGGAGAAGCAATATTAAATTCGTGGCCGACTTCTTCGTAAATTTCTTTTTCAGCCTTTAAAATCTGTGTTTTTAATTCTTCTGCGTAAGAGTTCAGGTTTGAAGAATCGAGATGAATTCCGTTTATTTCCATCTGTGCAAGAACTGGCAGAACTTTCATTTCCATTTTTGTAAAAAGTTCCCACAAATCTGACTTTTTAAGCTGGTTTTCAAATAAAAACCACAGCTGCAGGGTAAAATCAGCATCTTCCGCCGCATAATCTGCAGCTTCTTCAATTTTTACATCTGCAAAAGACTGACCTTTGCCAACAACTTCTTCAAATTCAGTTCCTTTTAAGCCCAGTTTCTGCTCTGCAAGAGTTTCGAGTGCATAAGGAGATTTTCCGGATCTGTCAGGTTCTAAAAGCCATGAAGCAATCATTGTGTCATAAAGTGTAAAATCCGGGCGTTCCCCTGCTGCCGCAGGGTCGGGCTCTTGCTCGCGGGAGCTCGCAACGCTCCCTAACGCGTCGTCTGTTATTATGTTTAAGCCGTTATTGTATAGAATTTCCAGATCAAATTTGGCATTGTGCATTACTACATTTGTTTTTGACATGAATATTCGTCTTAACTGATCAAATGCATCTTTTTTACTGATTATTGCAGGCATAAAAAGCGGATCTTCATTTACAATCAGCGGAACATAAATTCCGCTTCCTGCTTCGTATGCTAAAGAAAAACCGACAAGGTTTGCTGTGTGCGTGTTCAGTCCGTCGGTTTCTGTGTCAAAGGCAACAGTTCCTTTTTCTAAAGCCCTGGCGATAAATTCTTTAAGTTCGTTGAGTTTTGTGCAGGCTTTGTAGTTTCCTTTGTTCTGTTTTACTTCCGTTATTATTGCCTTGAACTGTTCAAACTGCTGGTTCTGTTCAGGAGTCTGTTCCTGTTCGGGTGGCTGTGCCGGAGCTGCAGCCGTTACAGGAGATGCGCCGTCTGTTCCCTTAAATGTGCCGTAAGTTTTTGCAAGGGCTGGCAGTTCGCGCTTTGTCATTTCGGCTGCAAAGTCTGCGTAATTTAAGTTTTTAATGCAGAAACTTTCGAGAATATTATTGTCCTGGGGAGCTGCAAGCGGAACGTTTTCTTCGAGTGTAATGAGTTTTTTAGAAAGAAAAGCATTTTCCCTGTCTTTCCTTAGTTTTTCTCCAAGGCTTCCTTTTATTGTCTGTGCGTTTTCGTAAATTTTTTCTAAGGTGCCGTATTCTGCAATAAGTTTTACTGCCGTTTTTGGTCCAACTCCGCTAACGCCCGGAACATTGTCTGCGCTGTCGCCCATTAAGCTTAAAAGGTCAAGAATCTGCTCTGGTTTTACTCCCCATTCTGCTTCTACTGCCTGAGCGTCTGCTTCTGCCCAGGTTTTTATTTTGTCCGGCTTAAGCATGTGTATATTTTCGTTTGCAAGCTGCTGCAAGTCTTTGTCTGCGCTTAGGATAAGTGCGTGCCGGCCTTCTTTGTCGCATTTGCGTGCAATCGTTGCAACAATATCGTCTGCTTCGTAGCCGTCAACCCTTACAACTGGAATTCCTAGAATTTCTAAGCATTCTTCAATCATCGGGAACTGTGCCTTTAATTCGTCCGGAGTTTTTGCACGGGTTGCCTTGTATTCTTTGTAAGCTTCGTGGCGGAAAGTCGGAGTGCGGCTGTCCATTGCAGCAACAAAATATTTCGGCTTAAAATTTTTAATGAGGATTCCTAAATTCCTGAAAAAACCAAAAAGAGCACTGATGTTTTCGCCCTTTGAATTTGTAAGCGGGTGTGAAAAAAATGCATAGAATTCGCGGAAAATTAAACCGTAACTGTCTAAGATGTAAACTGTGTTGTCGTCAATAAAATCTGTCATAAGGCGATTATAAAAGTTCTGCCTGAAAATCTCCATAAGATTTTTGCAGCCGCAAAGGTTCGCCTTCGAGTTCTAAAATTGTGTCGGCAAGTTTTAAGGCTTCTGTCTTTTCGTGGGTTACAAAGATTACAGTCCGCGGAGTCTGGGACAAAAGCTGTTTTAGGGTTGATTCAAGTTCTGCTTTTATTTTTGCGTCTAAAGACTGGAATGCTTCGTCTAAAAGCAGAATCTTTGAAGGAAAAGCAAAAGAGCGCGCCATTGCAACCCTCTGTTTTTCTCCACCGCTCAAATTCTGGACATTGTCGTTTTTGCGTTCATAAAGCTGAGTCAGGCGCAGATATTTCTGAGTCTGCTCAAAAGCTGTTTTTGCTTCGTAAACATTTAAAAGCGGAAGAAGTACATTTTCAAAAACCGTGAGCGACGGTAAAAGACAGTGGTCCTGAAACAGAAAAGAAACGTTTTTTTGACTTTGTGCAATGTAATTTAAGAGAGTTGTTTTGCCGCTTCCGCTTGGGGCAAGAATTGCAGTCGTTTTTCCTGATTCAAAAGTGCAGTTAAAGTTGGAAAAAAGAATTTTTTTCCCTTTCTGAATCGTAAGATTTTTTAATACAACAGGAACCGGTGAAAGTTGAACATTTGTTTTTTCGTCCGTGCTTGATTTTTTTGTTAACAGCCCTTTTTTTGTTTTTTGAATCGAAGTTAAAAACCTGAAGGTTGAATCAAAAAGAATTAAAATCAGTTTTTCCGTAAAAAAAGCCAGTGCAACTAAAACGCCTGTTGCTGCTAAAACCGTAGATGTTTCGAGATGAACCTGCGCATTCTGCAGGATTGCTCCAAGTGCATTTTTGGGAACACTCAAAACTTCGCTGGCGGCGGTAACCTTCCACGAAATTCCTGAAACTGAAAGAATTCCACTTTTTAAAAAAGGCTTAAAATGCGGAAGAAAAATGTATCTTAAACGCTGGGCCTTTGTAAGTTTAAAAACGTCTGCCATAAAAAAAAGTTTTTCTTCTTCTGAGCTGAAACTAAAGGCAGAGCTGACAGAGTCCGTCATAATCGGAAATCCCATTAAAAAAGTACAGAAAACCGGAACAAAATCTGAACTGAAGACAAAAATTGCAAGCAGAATAAAAGAAACAACCGGCACAGAGCGGATTAGTGCAAGTGGAAATTCCATAAAAACACGAAACGACCTGAATCTGCCGCACAGAATTCCTGCAAAAAGCCCTGCTGTGGCTGCAAGCAGAAATCCTGAAAAAACGCGGGCAGAAGATAAGGCCAGTGCTTTATAAAAGGCGTGAGTTTTTAATAATTCAACAAGTTTAGAAACTGTTGCACAAACCGATGGAAAAATCAGCTGACTGTTTAATAAAACTGCGGCAGTCTGCCACAAGGCTAGAATAACTAAAATGGAAATGCAGTGTAATAATTTTTTTTTCATCAGTTTTTTTTGCTTTTTTTAGTTTCTAAGGCTCAAAATAAAAATCATCTGAAGGAAGTTTACCGCCGATTGCCTCTGGTGCGTTGTCCAGAAAAACAGAAAGTAAGGATTCAATTTCTTTTTTTGCGCTGGAAGAATCTTTCCATGTAAAGCCTGCATTTGCAATTGCTTTCTGTGCAACTTCTGCTTTTAGCCCAAGCTGATTTTTTTGCGTTAAGATTCCTGCTTCTTCTGGATTTTTTACTGTCCAGTCGTTTGCTTTTGCGTAAAACTGAACAAAAGTTTTTAGGATTTCTTTGTTTTCTTTTGCAAAGTTTGAATTTGCAACTAAAAGTGTCATAGGGTAGGTGTTGTTTGTTTCGTTTCTGTAAAGTTTTTGAATATTTACAGCGCGAACAATATTCTTGTCTTTTTCCTGGGCAACTGTTGCAAAAGGTTCCGGGACTAAGGCGTATTCAATTTTTCCGCTGACGAGGGCAAGGGCAATGTTTGCATTTGGAATTGAAAAATCCAGGGTTACGCCATTTGCTGAATCAGCAGGAATTTTTTCTTTAGAAAGAAGATACAAAAACATGTATTCGGGGGTTGCTCCCTGGCCTGCGCAGTAGACTGTTTTTCCACGCAGGAATTCCAGATTGTCCTGTTCAAAATCGTTGTTTTGGTTAGGTAAATTTTCTTTTTTAGAAATTAAAAAGAGATTTCCGTTTCCGCTGATTCCAAGACAGACAATTGCCCTGTTTGCAGAATTAAAAACCTTTGCTGTTGCATTTGGAGGCAAAAATCCGACATCAAGTTCACCTTTTAACAGTGCAACGAGTTCTGTCTGTGCAGAAGCGTGATTTTCGAACGACAGTTCAAGCCCGCTTTCTGCTTTATTTTCTATTAAATAGGCGCACGGAATTGCAGAAGGACCGTTTAAAACCCCGGCACGGATTTTTGTATTTTTGTCAGAAGATTCTCCGGACAAAAAAGCAAAACTAAAAATGAACGTAATGACTGCAATAATTTTTTTAACCATTTTTATTCTCCGTGTCTTTTTGTGTTTTAACCGTTAATTTTTTTCGGAGCTGATGATTTTTTCAACGTCTGCCTTTGCTGGAATTCCGTCTTCGCCGGGCTTTGAGCCGGCATTTGCGTAAAGCATTAAAAGTCCGTTTCCGAGCTTTGGATTTGTAATTACGCTAGGTCCGCCGATACAGCCACCTTCGCATGCCATGACTTCAATTAAGTTAGGGCAGTCTGCCGGAGTTGGAATTTTTCCGGCGTTAATCTGTCCGTAGCCTGCAAGAATTTTCATTCCTGATTTGTCGAGCCCGTTTATTACTGCAGGACGCAAAATGCTTTTGTCTTTGAGCCTTAAACGTACGCTTTCTGCAACTCCGCCGGTTTTTGCAAAATTCCTGCCGGAAACTGTCGGAACGTATTTTTCCTGGCAGATTGGGGCGGTTTTTATGTCTATGTTTTTTGCTGTAAAAAGAGCGTCAACTTCTTCTACAGAAAGAACGTAGTCGATTATGTCTGAGTCAAAGCCTTCGCGCCTTTTTGCAAGGCAGGGACCAATAAAGACTGTTATGCAGTCCGGGTCGGCTTTTTTTGCGACTTCGCCAGTGTAAATCATCGGGGATTTAGTTTCTGAGATGCAGGGCGCAAGTTCTGGAACGTGGATTTTTACGGCTCGTACGTAAGCCGGGCAGCAGCTGGTCGTCATCATTTTGTCGCCGCGTTCCATTCTTTCTGCAAATTCTGCAGCTTCCCTGTCTGCTGTAATGTCTGCTCCAAGGGCTACTTCCCAGACTTTGTAAAATCCAGCCTTAACAAGTGCGCCTTCGAGCTGGCCTGGTTTTGTTCCTTTGAACTGCGCTCCGATTGCTGGAGCGTACATTGCTACAACTTTTTCGCCGTTCATTATGTGCTTTATTACGTCAAAAAGCTGGGATTTTCCCATCATTGCGCTGAACGGACAGTTTGACATGCATTTTCCGCAGAAAATACACTTGTCGTAGTCGATTGTTTCTTTTCCGTCTGTTCCTTTGGAAATTGCTCCGACAGGGCAGGCTTCTTCGCATGGAACAACGGTTTTTATGATTGCGTGGTAAGGACAGTTTTGTGCGCACAGACCGCAGCTTATGCATTTCTGGTAGTCGATTCTTGCTCTGTCTGTAACTTCAATTGCTTTTTTAGGGCAGTTCATTTTGCATGGACGGGCAAGGCATGCCTGGCAGGCATCGGTCGGAAAATAATGAGGTTTTACGCAGGCGTTGCACGCGCTTTGAATCATTGTGAGCATCGGCCATGTCGGTTTTTCGCGCCCGTATGCTTCCTTTACATATTCTGCAAGCGGTTTTTGAGGATCGTAGTCTTCGACAGAATGTCCGAGATTTGCGACAATTCTTGTCCGCACAACATCGCGGTCTTCTGCAAGTGTTTTTCTGACTGGAACCGAGCCGTCTGGAATGAGTTCCTGCGGAATTTTTTCGATTTCGCTGACTGTTTTTGATGACAGAAGTTTGCCTTCAAGCTGAAGCTGTGCCATTTTTACTAAAATGTCTTTTTTTAATGCAGCTGCATTATTGTTTGTATTAAGCATATCCGTACCTCTAAAGAAAAGCTTATATTCTTGTAATATAGCATTTTATAAAAAAATGTAAGTGGCAATAACGAAAATGCAGCCGCCATCCGTGGCGGTAATTTACAGTTGCATTACATTTACTTTTTAGCCCGGCCAGGAATGGGCGCGAAGCGCGTGCGCAGCACTGGAGGCGAAAGCCGTAACCATGGATAGCCGGAGGGGCTGTGCCTTGTGCCGGAAGGCACGGCTTTTTTGGCTCCGAAATTACATGCTTGACTATTTATCCCAAACGGGATTAAATTATTCCCATTTGGGAGTATTATGGCAGAGCGTACAGAACTTTTAATGAGACAGAACAAGATTATAAGTGCAATTACGGGCATTTATTCTACGATTGATACGCTTGTAAATACAAAAGAAGCTTTTAATCATGTTCTGTATGCACTTTTTATGGAAGGCGGACTTACTCAAAAGCAGATCAGTGTGAATTATGGAATTCCGGTGCAGACTGTGAACAATGCGGTAATTTCTTTGAGGGAAAAAGGATTTGTTGAACTGAAAGAAAACCCTAAAGACAGACGTGCAAAAAACATAATTCTTACGGAAAAAGGCCTTGAGTTTGCCAGAAAACAGATTGGTGCAATTATTGCAATTGAAAAAAAAGCAATTTCTAAAATGGGAATTGAAAAATTTAAAACGATGATAGAACTGCAGGAACTTTTTTATGCATCGTTAAGAGAACAGCTGCCTGTTAAGGCGTGAATGCTGTAGCGCTCAGGAGATGCTGAAATAAAATTCAGCATGACAGCTGTGGGCTGAGCCTGTAAGACAGCTCAATGACATTAAAATTGATGGAGATTTTTTATGAAAATACAACTTTCGGATCATTTTACTTTTTCTAGACTTTTCAGATTTACGATTCCTTCTATATTGATGATGATTTTTAATTCAATCTATTCAATTGTTGACGGACTTTTTACTTCTAACTTTGCGGGAAAAATTCCTTTTGCTGCAATAAACCTGATTATGCCGCTTGTTATGCTTTTTTCGGGTTTTGGATTTATGATTGGTTCCGGCGGAACTGCCCTTATTTCTAAATTTTTAGGCGAAGGAAACGAAGAAAAGGCAAACAGAACTTTTTCTTTTTTGATTTATTTTTCAATTATTTCCGGGCTTGTTTTAAGCGTAATCTTCTATTTTGTAACTCCATTTGTTGCCCGCAGACTTGGTGCAGAAGGTGAAATTTTCAGGAATGCGGTTTTGTATGCACGCGTTCTTTCTCCTGCAATCGTTGCTTTTATGCTGCAGACGATTTTTCAGCTTTTTATGATTGCTGCAGAAAATCCTCATCTTGGCTTAAAAATAACTCTTGCGGCAGGTTTTACAAATATTATTTTAGATGCACTTTTTGTCGGCGTGTTTAAGTGGGGAATTGTCGGAGCTGCCGTTGCAACTGACATGGCTTACATTGTCGGCGGTGTTGTTCCTCTCGTTTATTTTATCGTTGTTCGTACAGGAAAGCTGAAACTTGGACGTGCCAGTTTTGACGGAAGATCGCTGGTAAAGACAATTACAAACGGTTCTTCTGAACTTATGACAAATATTTCGTCGAGCATCGTAGGAATGCTTTACAACGTTCAGCTTTTAAAATATGCAGGTGTAGACGGTGTTGCAGCTTACGGCGTTATTATGTATGTAGGATTTATTTTTGCTGCAATCTTTATCGGCTATGCAACAGGTTCTGCTCCGATCGTAAGTTACAACTATGGAAGCGGCAACAAGGCTGAATTAAAAAATCTTTACGAAAAGAGTCTGCTTGTCGTTGGCATTGGTGCTGTGTGCATGCTTTGTGCAAGTGAACTTTTTGCAGGAACTTTTGCTGCAATCTTTACAAGCTACGACCAGGAACTTTTTGAATTTACAAAAAAGGCTTTTAGAATCTATTCAGTTGGATTTTTAATCTGCGGAGTAAACATTTACGGTTCTTCGTTCTTTACAGCTTTGAATAACGGACTTGTCAGTGCTGTTCTTGCTTTTTTGCGTACGCTTGTGTTCCAGGTCGGCTGTATTCTGCTGTTTCCGCTCTTTTTTGGAACGGACGGAATCTGGATGGCTTCTCCATGTTCAGAACTTTTAACAGCCGTAATTACGTTTATCTGTCTGGTGACCTTTAGAAAACGCTACGGTTATTAAATGTTGCGACCTCCTGTCGCGTCAAGAAACGTTGTTTCTTGCGGTTGTCTTACATCTATGCGCCATCCGTGGCGCACATTTCAGAAAAATCGACGAGAGGCTATTTGAAGTTATTTATTATTATTTCTAAAAATCAAAGAGAACACACGGCGGACAATCGGGCCTGCAAAGAAAAGCTGCCAGATCAATGCCATCGGATAGTTCATGAATGTTGTTGTAATCCACAGAGAAACTGTTTCTTTATGGAAGCCGCCTTTAAAAAGCAGGGTTGCGGCAAGGCTCATGAGCGGGCACATAAACCACACAGAACATGCAGAAATTGAAAGAACGATCCACACCGGATTGTCTTTTGCCGGATTAAAGCGTGCAAATGTGATTTTTTTTGCAAGCGGACCTGCAATCAGCATGTCTAAAACAATGGCAATCGGGCACATAACCGGCAGTTCATGAAAGGCTGCAGGAAAGACAGAGTTTGTAAAACTTCCTGTTGCAAGTGCAATGTTGTAGCAGACCATGGCATAAACCATGACGAACACCATAAGAATCGTAAAAATGATTTCCTGAAATAAAGATTTTGGCATAGCGCACTCCTTTAAAATGTAAAAAACGGACCTGCGCTAAAAAAAGCGCAGTTTATTCTTTTGCCCGTTTATTGCAAAAGATTGTTAAACTACGCTTTTTACGTATGAGACATGGAAAGTTTCCAAGATATTCAATCTGAAGCGGGGATTAATCTAAACAAAAAAAAGATTTTTTGCAATGGCAGTTTTCTCTTATTTTATGTATACTTGCCACAAACTTTTTTGGGAAGGTTAAAAAATGAGAAAAACCAAAATTATTTGTACTATCGGACCTGCGAGTGAGTCAAAAGAAGTTTTGAGTGAAATGTGTAAGGCAGGCATGAACGTTGCCAGATTGAATTTTTCACATGGAAGTCACGAAGAGCATTTAAAGAAAATTAATTTAATAAAAGCAGTCCGCAATGAATTAAAGATTCCAGTGGCAATTATGCTGGACACAAAAGGCCCTGAATACAGAATCGGAACATTTAAAGAGCATAAAATTACAGTTGAAGAAGGGCAGACTTTTACTTTTACAACTGACGATATTGAAGGCGACAGCACAAAGGTTTCTGTAAGTTACAAAGGTTTTGCAGACGATCTTAAAAAGGGAGACAAAATTCTTGTAAATAACGGACTTGTTGTCTGCGAAGTTACAGATGTAAAAGGACACGACGTTATTACAGTCGTTCAGGCTGGAGGAACTCTTTCTGACAAAAAAAGCATGAATTTTCCTGGAAGACTTTTGAATAATACTTTCTTAAGTGAACAGGATAAGGCAGACCTTTTATTTGGAATTGAACAGGATGTTGACTTTGTTGCAGCTTCGTTTGTTTCTACAAAAAAAGATGCCCAGGACATGCGTGAATTTTTAAATGCACACGGTGGACAGGACATTGATATTATTGCAAAAATCGAAAACCGTGCCGGCGTAGAAAATATAGAAGAAATCTGTTCTGTAGTAGATGGAATCATGGTTGCCCGTGGTGACCTTGGTGTTGAAATTCCATTTATGGAAGTACCGGTTGTTCAGAAAGAAATTGAACAGAAATGCCGTCTGCTTGGAAAACGTGTAATTATTGCAACTGAAATGCTTGAATCCATGATTACAAACATTCGCCCGACGCGTGCAGAAATTTCTGACGTTGCAAATGCCGTTTACGACGGAACTTCTGCAATCATGCTTTCTGGAGAATCTGCTGCAGGTAAATATCCGGTAGAAGCCGTAAAAACAATGTCTTCTGTTGCTGAATTTGCTGAACAGCACATTAATTACAAAAAACGTTTTAAGGACACTGAATTTGTAAACCGCAATATCCTTGATGCAATTTCGCATTCAACCTGTCAGATGGCAATTGATGTTGGCGCAAAGTGCATCGTTGTAAATTCTTTGAGTGGTCTTACTGCAAGAATGGTAAGCCGTTTCCGCGCTCCTGTTCAGATTATCGGTTCAACTACATCAGAAAAAGTTTACAGAAAACTTGCATTGTCGTGGGGCGTTTTACCGCTTTTGTGCGAAGAATACGAATCTTTAGACGTTCTTATGTTCCATGCAATCCAGAGAGCCGTAAAGATTCTGAATCTTAAAATCGGTGATACTGTAGTTTTAACTGGTGGTCAGGTTGGATTAAAAGACGGCCACACAAACACTATTAAAGTTGAAACTGTAAGAAAAATTTACCGCTGATTTTTATACGCGCTTAACTGCAATCCCTTGCCAGATTGCAGGAGCACCGAAGAAAAAAACTAAATCTCTGGAATATGTAAATACTTTTTTGTCTTACAGCGGATAAAGAAGATTATTGACCGGATACACCAGTCGCTTCCCATTCCAATCCATACGCCGAGAGGCCCCATTTTTAATCCGCGGATCAGGAAAATTGTAAGTGCTACGCGGCAGGTCCACATTGTAATTGTAGAAACAATCATTGGAAAACGAACATCGCCGGTGGCACGCATTCCGTAAGGCGGAATAAACGAAAGACTCCATGCAAATGGTTTTACGATATGTGCAAAGATTGTCAGCTTTAATGTAAGGGAAGCAACTTCGCTTTCCATTCCCGAAAGAACTGTAATCGGTTTAACGAGCCCGACAATTACAAGTGAAGATACTGCAACTGCAATAAAACTGAAGATCGTAAGTTTTTTAATGTATTTTGCAACAAGGTCGTAATCTTTTGCGCCGTAAGCCTGGCCTGCAAGTGTCATAAGACCGATTCCGATTCCAAGAGGTGCCTGGCTCGAAAATCCTTCGAGAACTGAGGTTAATGCGTTTGCCGCAATTGCAACTGTTCCGAGCGTAGAAACAGTTGATTGAATTGCGAGCTTTCCAAACTGGAACATTCCGTTTTCGATTCCAGAAGGAATTCCAATCCTTAAAATCTGCGAAATTGCCTTAAAATCCGGTTTTACGAGATATTTTTTTATTGCAATCTGCTGCTTTGTGTGTTTTAAGAAAAAGAGGATTACAACTGCACACAAAACCCGCGAAATAAGCGTACTTAAGGCGGCCCCGGCTACGTCTAATTTTAATACAAAGATAAAAACTGCATTGCCGGCAATGTTTATGATATTGCAGACGGTTGAAACAACCATCGGAAGTTTTGAGTTACCGTCGGCACGGAAGATTGCAGCTCCGGAGTCGTAAAGGGCAATAAAAGGATAGGAAATGGCTGTTATTAAAAAGTAGATTTCTGACTTTGACATTACTTCTGCTTCTACGCTTCCAAAAATGAGCGAAAGAATTGAATGTCTGAAAAGAATTAAGATTGCTGTTCCAACGACAGAAATAAACGTTACGGAAAGAATGAGCTGATTTCCTGCGTGGCAGGCATTTTTTGCGTCCTTGCGTCCAAGATACTGACTGCACAGGATTGCGCCACCGGTTGCCATTGCAGAAAAAATCAATACAACCATTACGTTAATTGAATCAACCAGCGAAACTGCAGAAATTGAAGCAGAACCGCAGTTTGTAATCATAATTGTGTCGGCTGTTCCCATGAACGAGTTTAAAAGCTGTTCAATCATAAGCGGAACGAGCAGATTAAAAAGCTGTCTTCCTTTTATTTCCATGAGCATAGATTTTAATGACAGTGATTTTTTTATTCAATAAAATTTGAAGGCTTCTGCAGAGGTTGAATGTGGCTGAAAGCGCCAGGGATGCTTGCGTACATTCGTGCGACCTTGCTGCGCAAGGGATAGTAAGGGCGCTGGAGGCGTTGTTTTGCGCTGGTTGAGAGTATCGAAACCTGCGTAAAACAATGAAGCCGAAAGGCGGAACTCTGAATAGCCCGGTTTTTGCGTTTTGCGCAAAAAGGCGCCCTCTTAAAGATACCCTCAATTCGCCTGAATTTCGAGTTTTGAATAAATAGCTGAATGTCGAATTATTTTTCAGAAAAATGTCAAATAGCCGTAGTCGAGGTTCTGACACAAACGCACTTTGCGCTTGTCGCAACCGTGCGGCTTGCTGGCAGGTTCTCGACGAGAGGCTATTTGATATGCTTTTATTGAAACTCGACATTCAAACTAATTCATCATGCTTTCTGTAAAATCCTGTGACTGTCCACTCCAGATAATTCTTCCGGATTTCATTAAAATTATTTTGTCGCTTACGGCCTTTGCTTCTGCAATATCGTGGGTAACCATTATTCCCGTAAAGTTGAATTCTTTCTGAAGATTACGGATTTCGCCCGCAAGTTTTTTTCTTAAAGGCGCGTCCAGGGCAGACAGAGGTTCGTCAAAGAGCACGAGTTCAGGCTTTACGATTAGTGTGCGGGCAAGGCTTACACGCTGAGCTTCTCCTCCGCTTAAATTTTCTGGGGAACGTTTGCCAAAGTCTTTTAAATTGAATTTTCCTAAAAACTCATTTGCCTGTTTTCGTGCTTCTTTTTTTGGAATTCCGTGGCAGACAAGACCATAGGCTACATTGTCTTCTACGCTCATGTGACCGAAAAGACCTGCATTTTGAAAAACCATTCCGATTTTTCTTTTTTGAACCGCCACACTGGAAATGTCGGTTGAATTAAGTCTGATTACAGCCGAATCTGTTTTTTCGAGGCCTGCAATAATCCTTAAAACTGTGGATTTTCCTGAACCTGATGGTCCTAAGATTGTTGTCATTGTTGATTTTTCGCATTCAAAAGAAACGTCTAAAGAAAAATTGTCCCATTTTTTCTGTAAATTTAATGCTTCAAAATATGCCATTTATTTTTTCCTTTTTTTTGAAACTGCAAAGACAAAAGCGCATAAAACTGCGAGAACAACGCCACATGCACAGGCTTCGTTAAAACGGTAGCGGCCTGCAAGACGATATGTATAAAGAGAAAGCGTGTCAAAACGCGGAATTGCCAGAACTAAAGGAAGTGTTGCGTCTCCTGCGCTTAAAGCAAAGCAAAAACCGGCTGCCTGTAAAAAAGCGCGGCGGCAGACAGGAAGATAAATCTTAAAAATTAAATCTAAAGGCGAACGGCTTAAAATCGTTGCTGCATCAACTGTTGACTGAGGAATTTTTTGAATTGCAGGATAAATCTGTCTGAATGCAACCGGCCAGTTAATAAAGGTCTGTACAAAAATCAGGGTTAAAAAGTTTCCGCGTCTTACGAGAAGTGTTGCAATAAGGCCTGCAATAACCGAAGAAACTGCCATCGGAATAACAGGAATGATTCTGAAAATAAAAAAACTGCCGGAAGAGTCAAAAGTCTTTAACACGACTGCATAAAAAAACGAAAGCGAGGCGCACAAAAAAGCACAAAGAACGGCTGTTATAAGAGTCCATTTTATTGAATTTAAAAAAGCGCGGGATTTAAAAAGCTGAATAAAATTGTAAAGCGTAAAGTTTGAATTCATTCTTTTAGAACTTAGCGCGTTGTAAATAATAGAAAAGAATGGACAGATAAAGAAAACAAAAACTACTGCAAGCACAAAAAATGCAAAAAGTTTTTCAATTCCGCTTAAGCCTGATTTTTCTGCTGCTTCGGTTGAAAAAGAAATTCCTTTTAACCTGCGGGATTTTTGTTCTAAAACCGTGTAGAACGAAACAAAACACAGGGCAATCGCTGTTTCTATTGCTCCGAGTTTTATTGCTGCCGGAAAATTCAAGTTGACTTTTGCCTGTTCAAAAATTTCAACTTCTAAGGTTGAACTTCCTGCGGCTCCGAACAAAAGAACTATCATAAAACTGAAAAAGCAGTATAAAAAAACAGGGATGCACGCACTTACAATCGAAGGCAAAAGCTGAAATATCGTAATTGTTCTGAAAACCCTGAACCGGCCGGCACCTAAAAGCCGGGCAGCGTCGGCTTCTGTATGCGGAAGTCGTTCCCATGCTGAACTGACTGTGCTCATTACCAGCGGAAAGTTATAGAAACCGTGGCAGATGACAATTCCTGCAAAACTGTACAGAAATGTTAAGGCTGGTTTTTCGTTTCCTGTAAGAAAAGAAAGAAGGCGGTTTAAAGTTCCGTTCATTCCAAAAAAAGTAACGTAGCCGAGTGCAACAAGAAGAGACGGCATGCAGAAAGGAACTGACGAAAGAGAAAGTAAAAATCGTCTTAACGGAAAACGCCTGCAGCCCGTAAAAAAGGCCAGAGGCAGTCCGACAAGAACGGCAATCAGCGTAGAAACAAGCGCCTGAAAAACCGTAAAAGAAGCGATTCTAAAAAAAGAACTTGAAAGAATTGAATTCATTGTAAAAGGTTCTGTCTGCTGTCATTCCGAACCTGTCAGCCTTCGGCAGCTTTGCCCGGAATTTCTATGGATATATTATAGATGCTGAAATAAATTCAGCATGACTCTGCTTTCTGGTCAGCCACATCTTTTTTAATATGAGCCCACAGACTGGCAAACTGCAGCCTGTAAGCTCACAATTTTTTTACAGATGTCCTTTATTCACTGAGAACAGACATTACCTGTTCAACTGCGTCAGAAAGCTTTGCAGGATCGTAAGACAGATATTTTTGAGGGGTTGGAGTTCCGTCAATGTAAGACTGTGGAAGTTTTATATTTTTATTTGCAGGAAGCATCCACTGTGTAAGTGGCAGTTCGTTCTGAGCTTCTTCGCTTACAAGAAAATCCATAAAGAGTTTCGCACCTTTTGAATTTGGTGCATTCTTTGCAATTCCTGCTCCTTCAACCTGGAGAACGTGACCGTCGTTAAAGATTAATGCCTGGTAGCGGTCTGTTTTGTCGTATTCATAATGGTAGGCTGCACTTGTCGTATAGCTGGAAACTAAAGGAGCTTCGCCGTTTGTAAAAAGTCCGTAGCCTGCGCTCCAGCCTGGAGACATTGTAAGAATATTCGGTTTTAAGGCTTTCCAGTAGTCAGTTAAAGCGTTTCCTTTAACAACGTAAGTCCATGCAACAAAGCCTAAGCCTGGAGTTGAAGTGCGTGGATTCATTAAAATTAATTTTTTTTCGTAAACCGGCTTTGTAAGGTCGTCGAGACATGTTGGTGCCGGAACATTTGATTTTGTGTCGAAAATAATTGCAAAAGGAGCGTAATCAAAAGGAGTGAGCAGATTTTTATTGCCGAGAGCTTTTTTTAATTCAGCAGGAATGTTTTCGATACCCTCTGGTTCATATTCTTCAAGAATTCCTGCATCTTCTGCCTTTAATGCAAGATTGTTGTCCAGACCCAGGATTACATCTGCGACTGTGTTGTTTTTTTCGAGAATTGCACGGCTCAAAACTTCAACTCCGTCTCCGCAGTCAACATAATTTACTTTTAAGCCTGTTTTTTCTTCAAACTTTCTGGCAATTGCAGCTCCCGGTCCCCATTCACCGCAAAAAGAGTCATAAGTGTAAACTACGACTTCTTTAGCGCGTTCATCAGAAATTTCTGCTTTTTTAGAGCAGCCAAACATTGTAAAGGAAACAAAAATAGAAAATAAGGAAAATTTAAAGATGTGTCTAAGCATATCTTCCTCCGCCGGCATTATCCGGATCAGGTTGGAACTTCGTACGAAGTTCTGCGGGTTTAATCTCAGCTATTAAAAGCACCCCGGTACGAAGAATGATTATAGGAATACCGTAGATTTGTGTAAAGTCTTTTTACCAGGATAAAATTGCGCTACGGCTGTTACATTTATTGCTTAAATCACTGCAGTTTTTTCCGATATTCAAAGTATGAAAAAATATCTTTGCTTATTTTTAGCTTTTATTGCTTCTTCTTTTATTTTTGCACAGACCGATTTTTCTTTTGGACTTGGTTCCGGCTATGTTTTTTACGGCGACAGCGAGCTTAAAGACCTTCTTGCAGACTTTGATCAGTCGAGCCAGGTAATTGCCTGCAGCGATTTTTCGGTTGCCTTTCCACTTGCAAAGACTGTAAAACTTGCATTCGGACTTGATTCAATCTTAGATGCACGCTGGAAAGGCAGCCAGCATATTATTCTATGGGATTACTGCGCCTTTGGAGGTTTTAATGTCTATCCGGGACTTGCAGGGTTTTATGCAGATGTTCAGTATTGCTTTGGCAGGCGCACTGATTTTTACAGCTTAAAAGGTCAGGACGACGAAATAGAAAGCACAGGCTTTGGAAACGGCTTTGCCTTTGGTTTTGGCTACGACTTTGGCTACGACAAAAAAGGCTGGGCCCCGCAGGTAGGCGCTTCGTGGAGACTCATGCCACGAGGAGGTTCAAGCGACAACATTCTGGAAGTAAAATTCCATTTACAGAAATCTTAATCCTTTTTCTTTTACATATAAAAATGTCGAGTTTATTTTATGAAGTATGCCAAATAGCCGTAATCGAGTGGAATAATTTGCAAAGTATAGGTTTTGAGTTTATCCTAGAAAGAATCGATTTGGAGTTTAGAACAAATAACTGAATGCTGGATTTTTATTAAAAATGCTAAATAGCCGTAGTCGAGAAAAGTTCCAGAAATGACCGCCACGGATGGCGGATGTAGACGGGCAAAAACTTGAAAAAGTTTTTGCAATAAAGAAAATGACAGGACTCATTTTCTTTATTAAGGTTCTCGACGAGAGGCTATTTGATTATTAAAAATTAAGCATCTGAGTTTTTAGGATAAATTAATGCAGATAGAGACACAGGGTGTTATGCCACAGATTCCTGACGAACAGGGCGAACCGTTAAACATTACAGAAGTCGGCATTGCAGTTGATATTGGAACTACAACAGTTGCTTTAATGGTCTGGTCTCTTTCTTCAAAAAAATGTCTTGCAACGGTTGCAGAAAAAAACGCCCAGACACGTTACGGCTCAGACATAATCCGTCGTATTTCTTTTGCTATCCGTCCGCCGCTTACAGGTTCAGCTTCCGTTGTCGAAACAGGTGAATCTGCCCTTCATTACGCAATAATTTCCCAGCTCGAAAAAATGTTTGCCCGTGCGCTTGCCCTTGCAAGCCAGAATTCTCCGCGTGGAATTCAACTTAACGTTTCTAAAATCGTAATAACCGGCAATACGACAATGCTCAGTTTTGTCTGTGCATTCCCGGTAGACGGGCTTGCAGCCGCTCCTTTTACGCCGGCTTCAAAATTCGGTTTTACGGCAAAGTGGGACAGCGTCCGCCGTGGAACTGTCAGCGACAAATGTTCTTCGCTCGACTCTCCAACTCCAGAAATCCTGCAGTTATTTGCAGCCAGCTCTGTAGATTCACAGACTCCAGTGTTTTTTCCTCCCTGCGTTGGAGCTTTTATTGGAGCAGATACAGTCTGTGCAATGATTTCCGCAGGAATTCCTTCTCCTCTTTCTTCAGATTCAAATTCCTGGGACACTCCGCTCAACGCACCGCTTTTACTCTGCGATCTTGGAACAAATACAGAAATTGTTCTTTATGAACCTGCAACAGAAAATCTTCCCGCTAAAATCCTTTGTACTTCGGCAGCAGCAGGCCCGGCCTTTGAAGGCGCAAATATCAGCTGCGGAATGAGTTCAATCGAAGGCGCAATCGAAAAAATCACTTACGACGGCTCAATAAAGTGCCAGGTGATCGGCAACACGAGTGCCAGGGGAATCTGTGGCTCAGGGCTCATCAGCGCAGGAGCAGTTTTTTTAACAAAAAATATGGTTGATAAAGCAGGGGTAATTCAAAAAAATGCTTCTAAACTTGGCGACGGGTCAAAATGCATTCAGCTTACTCCAGCCGTTTATATTTCTCAGCAGGATATCCGCAATATGCAGCTTGCAAAATCTGCAGTTTTTACGGGGCTGCAGTTTATGTTGGAGAGGGCATCCGCAATTCCGGTTTTCTGTATTGCCGGAGGTTTTGGAAGCCACGTTGACATGGAAGACGCACTTGCAATCGGTCTGATTCCTCAGGTTTTAAGAGAAAGGTGTGTTCATCTCGGAAACGCATCTTTGGCAGGAGCGTCGGCAATGCTTTTTTCAAAAATTCTGCGTAAAAAAGCAATGGAATTAGCAAAATATTCAATCCAGATAAATATGGCCGCCGTTCCAGGCTTCCAGGAAAAATATTTAAGTTCGATAAATTTCAATTCTTAAATAAGTGACCGAATGTTGATTTTTTTATGTAAATAGCCGTAGCCGGGGTTCTGACACAAACGCATTCTGAGCGTAGCGAAGCATGCGGCTTGCTGGCAGGTTCTCGACGAGAGGCTATTTGATATGCTTTTATTGAAACTCGACATTCGAACTAATTATTCAATATTAGGGCAATTGCCGGGCTTTGCGTACTTCGCCGTCTTGCGCGGCTCATTCCTCCGCTAACCGCTCCGGAACTGCTTCGCAGGTGCTCCAATCCCTATTGCTCGTCCCGATTTTTGTTTGACACTACAATATTCTTAGATTAAAATGTAAAGGATATTTTGGGGGCGGCTTTTTTGCGATTTTTTGAACGATGATGACGTTCAATCGCAGTAAAAAAATCCAACTCCTTAATAGAAGCAAAAGGAGAAAATATGAATACTGTATTATTCGTTATTCTTCCTGTTGCTGGTATAGTTCTTGGATGGATTATTCGTTGGTTATATGCCAAATTTCAATTATCTTCGGCAGAGCAGAAAGCTGAACGTGTAAAACAGGACGCATTAAAAGAAGCAGAAGCCCAGAAAAAAGAATATTTGCTTGAAACAAAAGATCAACTCCTTCGGGAACGTCAGCAGCAGGAACGGGAAAATCGTGAACGCCGCAAGGAAATTCAGGTTTACGAAGCAAGGGTTGCAAAAAAAGAAGAACTCGTTGACAAACGCAACAACGAGATGGACAAAAAAGAGCAGGAATTTGTAGAACGCGAAAACTCAATGTCTAAGCGCGAACAGCAGATTGCCGCTCAGGAAGAAACCTACCGTCGCGAGCTGGAAAGAATTTCCGGTCTGTCAGCTCAGGAAGCAAAAGATTTAATCATCAAAAATCTTGAAAATGATGCAAAACATGACGCCCAGGCATTGCTGAACAAAATTGAACAGGAAGCTCAGCTTTCTGCAGACAAAAAAGCTCAGGAAATCCTTGTAGAAACAATTCAGCGTCTTGCAACAGAAGTTACAAGTGACATTACGGTTGCAACCGTTTCGCTCCCTAGTGACGAAATGAAAGGCCGCATTATCGGTCGCGAAGGCCGCAATATCAGGGCTTTGGAAACACTCACTGGAGTAGACATTATTATTGACGATACTCCGGAAGCCGTTGTAATCAGTTGTTTTGATCCGGTTCGTAAAGAAATTGCAAAGCAGTCTCTCGAACGTCTCGTAACCGACGGAAGAATTCATCCGGCACGGATTGAAGAAATCGTTCAGAAAGTTACAAGAGAAGTTCAGCAGAAGATTTACGAGGAAGGCGAAAAAGTTCTTTTTGACCTTGGAATTCATAACATGAGTCAGGAAGGAGTTCGCGCTTTAGGTCGTCTTTACTTCCGCACAAGTTACGGACAGAACGTTCTTACACATTCCAAAGAAGTTGCAGAAATTGCAACACTCATTGCCGGCGAAATTGGTGCCAACCGTGAACTTGCAAAACGTGCAGCACTCTTACACGATATTGGTAAAGGTGCAGAAAACGACAGTGACAGGAACCACGCAGAAGTTGGTGCAGAAATGGCAAGAAAACTCGGCGAAGATGCAAAAGTCATTAATGCGATTGCAGCTCACCACCAGGACTGTGAACCGACAACAATCGAAGCTGTAATTGTTCAGATTGCAGATGCAATTTCTGCAGCCCGCCCTGGTGCAAGAAAAGAAACCGCTGACAACTACGTTAAGCGTCTTGAAAATCTTGAAGAAATTGCAGAAAAGTTTGCCGGCGTTGAAAAAGCCTATGCAATCCAGGCAGGACGTGAACTTCGTGTTCTTGTTAACAACGAAAAAATTCCGGATGGAGAAGTTAAAGAGCTTGCACAGAAAATTGCAAAGCAGATTGAAACTGACCTTCGCTATCCTGGACGCATAAAACTTACAATGATTCGCGAAACCCGAATCGTTGAATACGCAAGATAAAAATTTCTGACCGAAAGGTTTGTTTATTCCCTGGACGTAAGTTCAGGGTTTTTTTATGCCTTTTTACATATGGAAATTTTCGCCGAGGTAAATTTCCCTGGCAATCGGGCTTTCTATAATGTCCTGCTGGTTTCCCTGAATTAAAATCTGTCCTGTCGAAATAATTATTGCGCGGTCCGTAATTTCCAAAGTGTCGCGGACGTTGTGGTCTGTAATTAAAATGCCGATTCCGCGCTTAGAAAGAAGCCTTATCATTGCTTTTATGTCTGCAACTGCGATCGGGTCAATTCCTGCAAAAGGTTCGTCAAGTAAAAGAAATTTCGGTTCAATGGCAAGTGAACGGGCAATTTCCGTTCTTCGTCTTTCTCCGCCGGAAAGTGTGAACGCCTGCTGCTTACGGATTCTTCCGATTGAAAATTCTTCAATTAATTCTTCTAACCGCTGCTTTTTCTGTTCGTGTGTAAGATCCCGCCTTGTTTCGAGGATTGACCAGATATTTTCTTCAACAGTCAGTTTTCTAAAAACTGAAGGTTCCTGTGGTAAATAAGAAATTCCAAGCCGTGCACGCTTAAACATCGGCAGATTTGTAATTCTCTGGTCGTCTAAAAAAATTTCTCCGCTCGTAGGTTTGTAAAAACCTACAATCATATAAAAAGAAGTCGTTTTTCCGGCTCCGTTTGGCCCTAAAAGTCCTAAAACTTCGCCAGTGTGCATCTGAAAATCTACGCCCTGAACAACTTTCTTCTTACCAAACGATTTATAAAGCGAATTTACCCTTAAAGTGTGAACTTCTGAATTATCAGAAGATGGTTCTAAAACTTCCTGGGCCTGCTGGACTTGTGCTTCCTGTGTATTTAATTCTTTTTCGTCGTTTTCCATTTTTGTACCTGAAAATTATTCACTTTTTGCCTGAGTTTCTGGTTCTGCAGAAGGTGGATTTTCTCCTTTTTCAGGAGGCTCAGCGTTTTGTGTGTTTTCTTCTGGTGGCTGTTTAGTCTGAGAGTCTTCCTGAGCTGCAGAATCGTTTTGTGCTGCCGGTTTAGAATCGGTTATGCTTCCCTTTACGCGGCCGTCGAGGGTTATTTCCTGGGTCTGCAGATTTAAAATTATTTCCTGTGCCCTGAAATTGTCGCTTCCCTGTACGATCTGCGGGTTTCCGCTTAATTCAAGAAGCTGTTCACCTTTTTTATAAATTGCAAACGTTCCCGTGCAGACATTGTTTTTTTGTTTTAGGGTAATTTCAATCTGCATTACGGCTGTATTGTTTTCCTGGTTGTATTCGATTATCTGCGCATCTGCCGTTACGTCGTTTGGTTTATCGATTAAGTGGACAGAATCTTCGAGCTGTGCGATTTTTGTATTGCGGTCGTATTTTAACTTTCCGCACGAAAAATCCATCTGGCTTTCTGATATGCTTCCGCTTACGTTTCCTGTCGCTGTAATAAAGCGGTAGTCCTCGCCAGAAAGTTCAATCAAGTCTGCATTGATTTGCATTGAAGGCGTCTGTACCGCAGCGCTTCCGGAAAGTGTTGTTGTGTCGCTTTTGCTGCCGGCAGTTCCTGTCATTGAATCAGCAGAAAAGATGATTTCTTCTGCACAGGTAAAAAGAGAAAGAAAAGGTAAAAAAATAAAAAGCAGAATTTTTTTAGCGTGCATTAAAAGTTCTCCTCAAGCTGTTCTGCCTGGTTTTGCTCTTCTGCATCGGAAGAATCGTCTTTTATTGTTCCAGAAACCTGATTTTCGAAACTGTAGGTTTTGCTTACGGCACTTGCAGAAAAACCTTTGCCCTGGATTACTGTATTTTTGCGTTCGATTGTTACCGTGTCATTTCTGTCGGAAGTGAGCTGTTCTGTTTTGCCGTTAAAGTGAAGCGACTGTGCCTGTAATTTTAAATCCTGGCTGTAAATATTGAGGGAAATTCCATTAAAAAGTGAATATTCCCTGTTGTTTGTGTTGCTTGCTAAAAGCTGGCAGAAACCTTCTGTGTCCAATTCGCCTGATTTTGAATATGTTTTGAATTTTGCATTCTGTGCGTAAGAAGAACCGTCGGATTTGTATTGTTCAAGTTTTTCTGCCTGAAGGCTTATAGAAGGTGTGCCGTCTTCGTAACGGTTAAAAACTGCATTTTTAAAACTGAATTCCGGGACAGTTGATTCTGAACTTTGTTCCGTTCCGTAATTTAATGAACACGATAAAAAAAATCCTGTCCAGGTCAGAATAAAAACTGTTTTAACCTTTTTTAACAAAAACATCTGGATAATTTTCTAGTAAAGGTTTTATTTTGTCAACGTTGCAAAAACCGCGTTAGTGATTGGAATGGCAGCCTGCTGCTCTGGGGCGCAGCCACAGAGTGAAGCGGCAGCGGAACCATGGAAAGCACGACGGCACAAAGTGCCGGAACGCCCGGACCTTTATGGAATTTAACTTTCTGTTAAGGGCAGGTGATTTAATTTACAATTAGATTTTGCGGGGGTATAATCAACGAATATGACAGATTTACTTAGTGATTCAGAATTTGAGAAATTTCGTAAGGTAATTTATGACAAGAGTGGCATTACTTTTTCTGCAACAAACCGCTCGATCCTTGATTCCAGATTAAAGGAAAAACTGCGCGAAAAAGGGCTGGCGTCTGTTCAGGATTATTATAATTTGATTATTTCAGATGAAGGCGAAATGAAAATCATGCTGGACTCTGTTACGACAAATTTGACTCGTTTTTTCAGAAATCAGCCACATTTTGATGCTTTGATAAATTATGTAATTCCGCACGTTATTGAAGAAAAAAAGAAAACCGGCGACACAAAGATAAAAATCTGGAGTGCAGGCTGTTCAACCGGCGAAGAACCGTACACGATTGCAATGATTTTAAAGGAAATCCTGCCGCCTCCTTATACTTTCCAGATTACTGCTTCTGATATTTCTTTAAAATCTTTGATGGTTGGTCAGCAGGGCTTTTATCCTGAGTCGAGAATTCAGGGAATTCCTGCAAATTATCTGAGCAGATATTTTACAAAGACAGAATCCGGCTATCAGGTTACAAAAGATTTAATTTCTACAATCAAGTTTGACTATCATAACCTTAAAAATGATTCCGGAATGCGCAACCTTGATGTTGTTTTTTGCCGCAATGTTTTGATTTATTTTGACGAAGCTGCTCAGAAAAACTGTATTGACCGTTTCTGGGACGCAATGGGCAGAAAATCTTACCTGTTTATTGGTCATTCTGAATCTTTGTTTGGAATGGACACTAAGTTTGAATTTTTAAAAACGAACTGGGCGTGTTTGTATCAGAAGAATATCTAATAACAAAAGATTGACGGGGGAATTTGAATGGACGATATTTCGGTTTTTGTATGTGATGATTCAGCATTGATGAGAAATGTAATTACAAGAGTTATTGACAACACACCTGGAATGAAAGTTGTTGAAAAAGCAATGAACGGGCAGTTTTTGATCAATAAACTCGAATATACAAAGCCGGATGTAATTGTTCTGGATATTGAAATGCCTGTAATGAACGGAATTGAATACCTTCGTTACAGAAAAGAGCATGGACCGGATATTCCTGTCATAATTCTTTCTTCGATTGCAGAAAAAGGTGCTGCCGTTACTGTTGAAGCCCTTGAACTTGGTGCCTGCGATTTTATTACAAAACCAAACGGTTCTGTTTCTGCCGACATTAATTCTGTTGCCGACCGTTTAGTTGAAATGATTGCTTCTTATGGCGGAGCTCAGGCAAGAATAAACGGAAAAACTGTTTATGGCATTGATTATTATGTAAAGTTGAATTCTCAGCGTGCAATTGAACGCAAATTGCAGAGCGCGCTTGGAGAAAAGGCAAAAGACGTTACAATGTCTTTCTTAAAGCCTGTTCCTGCCCCAGAAGAACCAAAAACTGTTCAGAGCCACACACAGCAGCCGAATGTTCAAAAAGAAATAAAACCGATTACTCCTTTACAGCCTTCCGGCAAAATTGAACTGATTGCAATTGGAATTTCTACAGGCGGACCAAACGCTCTGCGCGAAGTGTTTTCCGCAATTGATCCTGACGTAAAGCAGCCGATAATGGTTGTTCAGCACATGCCTGCCGGTTTTACAAAAGAGTTTGCTGCCAGCTTGGACAGAATCTGTCCATTGAGCGTAAAAGAGGCAGAAGACGGAGATGTCCTTGAAAGCGGACACGTTTATATTGCTCCGGGTAATTTTCACATTACTGTTGAACGCACTGCAATGGGCAAATATCTTGTAAGGACAAACCAGGAACCGCCACGCAACGGGCACAGACCTTCTGCCGATGTTCTGTTTGAATCCGTTGCAAAAGTTTTTGGTAACCACAGCCTTGGCGTTATTATGACAGGAATGGGCAAGGACGGTGCCGTTGAGCTGGCAGAAATGCGCAAAAAAGGTGCCTGGACTTTGGGTCAGGACGAAAAATCTTCAATTGTGTATGGAATGCCACGCGTTGCCTGGGAACTTGGAGCTGTGCAAAAGCAGGTCAGCTTAAAGGACATGGCAAAAGAAATCAGCACACTTGCAAAAGAGAATTCTTAGGTCAGGGCGGTTTTTATTACAGCACTTGTTTAATTACTGGTTTTGAAGGAATAAAAGGCGCACGGCTTAACGCCAAAACTATTCCTTCGCCTGCAAAAAATGCCAGCAGGCACAGTGCAAACTTAAAATATTCATTTACGCAGAAATTTAAGGTTGTAAGAATCTGAACTGAAAAAAGGCTGGCTAGTGCGCATAAAGCAATCGGAAAAAAAAGCGCACATAAGCCGAACAAAAATTTTACCGGCGGTTTTAGTTCAATGCGCACGATAGTTCCTTCCGAAAGCTTAAAATGTGTGGAATTTATGCCGGTAAAAGTTTTATTGTTTTTTCCACAGTTTTTGATAGAAGGACAGTTTATGCACGCTGGCGAAAAAACCGGCGCAAGAATAACTTTCTGAGAATTTTCTGTAACCGACAAAACCCTCGCAAGACTAAGCATCTATCTGTCCATGGTTTTTAATCGAAGCCATTTGTTTTTCACATAATTCAAATCCTGTTTTGTTGCCTAATTCCGCGTAAGTGTCGCGCAGGTTAAAAAGGGCGTCGTAATAGTAAGGATTAATTGAAATTGCGTTTTCAAAAGCGTCTGCAGCGTTGTCGTATTTTTCTAAATTAAAATAAATTACACCGAGAGTGTTCCACAAATGCGAATTTTTTGAATTACATTCAAGCCCGAATTTACAAAAATCCATGGCTTCTGCAGTAAGTCCAATGTTAAAGTCGATTAAAGCTAAGGATTCAATAACTTCGTCATCTTCTTCTTCAATGGAAAAAGCCTTTGCAAGAGATTCTTTTGCCATAAAAAGATCTCCGCTGTCGCGGTAAGTAACGCCAAGGTTGTACCACAGAAGATAATTATTTTTTTCAAGAGAAAGAGCTTTTTTAAAGCATGCGATTGCTTCTTTGTAATCTCCGTTGGAAGCAAGTTGAATTGCCTGCATGTTCAACTGAGATGCGTTTTCGATAAGTGCCGGCATAAATTCCTCCCGCTAAAGCATTTTGTTAAAAAGTTCTTTTATTAAAGTTCCGCTCCTGGTTTCTGTTCCAAAAAGTCCGGCAAGTTCTTCCGCCTTTTGAATAACAAGAGAACGTCCTTTTTCTTCTGCCTGAGTAATTGCTCCATTGTTCTGCAGAATTGATATTGCTTTTTCTACAGCAGGGCTTTCGATTCCCTGGTCGCGTGCCTGTACAAAAAGGCAGGCAAGTTCTTTTTCGTCCTGAGGACATGACTGCAGATGCAGAAGAACAGGCAGGGATTTTTTTCCTTCTACAATGTCATCGCCACGTTTTTTTCCGGGATTGCCGGTTGTAAGGTTTTTTACATCATCAATAATCTGGAATCCGACTCCAATATCCTGGGCAATCTGACCGGCTTTTTCAACTTCGCTGTCAGTTCCGCCGCCAGCAAGAATTCCCGTTTTTACAGCAAGACGGGCCAGGGTTCCGGTTTTGTTTCTGACCATTGCCGTATATTCTTCGATCGAAGGAATTAAATCCGGATTTCTGTGCCATTTTATGTCCATTGCCTGGCCTAAATGCAAAAGACGCAGTTCCGTTAAAAAAAGGTCATAAAAACGCAGTTTTAAAGAATCTTCAAGTTCAATTTTTTTAATTGCCGAAGCTGCTTCAAAATAAAGCCAGCTTGCAGCATTAATTGCAACGTCCATTCCGTAAGTTATGTGGGCGCATGGTTTACCGCGGCGGGTGTCGGCTCCGTCTTCAATGTCATCGTGAATCAAACTTGCCGTGTGTGCAAATTCTACGAGCGGAGTAAGCATAAAGGCTTTTTCAATGTCTGCATCTGTATTTTTGGCTTCTTTTACCATTTCTGCGCACAAAACTAAAAGCAGGGGACGCCAGCGTTTACCACCAAGCGAAATTAAATGTGCGCAAGGTTGGGTCAGAACGTCTATATGTCCCTGATTTATGCAGAAATCAATTTTTCCAAAAGAAAGTTCTTTCCAGGCATCGTTGATTTGTGCCGGCAGAAATTCCTTTAATACAAGTTCTATTTTTTCAAGTCGATTGCTGAATTCTCTGTTCATGACCTTAGTATAACTTAAAAACTGCGTTTTGTAATCTATCGGGAAGAATGGAGCCACAGACGGCAGTGCCTTCCGGCACGTTCTTTTTACCCTCCGGCTTTTCGTGGCTGACGGTGCTTCGCACCCGCGCAGCGGCCACTACAATCCGGGCTAAGAATTAATTTTTTATCTTTTTAATTTTAGATTTTTTTTATTTAAGAATTATCCAAAAAATGTTATGTAAAATTGTTAAAAAAAACGTTAGAATCAACCGATTAAAAAGATATGGCTTCTAATAGTTATGAAAAACCGGATTTCTGGTCGCAAAAAGCTTTTTCGGAAGGCTATCCTGCCAGATCCGTTTATAAATTAAAAGAAATTGACGAAAAGTTTCATCTCCTCAAAAAAAGCAGCACTGTCCTTGACCTTGGTTCCGCACCCGGCAGCTGGACAACATTCCTGCTTCGCAATTTAAGCGCAGAAGGCAAGGTTGTTTCCTGTGATTTAAATCCGCTTGCAAAAGATGTAAAAGGCGACAACCTCGTTTTTATTCAGGGAGATCTTACAGACAATGCAATCAGGGAAAGCATTAAAAACGAAGGGCCTTTTGACCTTGTTGTCTGCGATGCAGCCCCAAAAACTACAGGCAACAGAATCGTTGACACAGCGCGTTCTCAGGGGCTTGTAAAAATGGCAATTTATTACGCTCAGACAATGCTGCGTCAGGGCGGAAACTTTGCAGTCAAGGTTTTTCAGAATGGAGACCAGCAGTCTTTACTAAAAATGATGCGCGAAATTTTTGAATCCGCAAAAGGCTTTAAGCCAATCGCCTGCCGTGCAGAAAGTTTTGAAACCTACCTGATCGGCATAAACAAAAAAAGCGCACTAAAGTAGTGTTTATTCTAAGTTTTAATATATATGTGTCGAGTTTTTTTGTAAGATATTGCAAATAGCCGTAGCCAGGGTTCTGACACAAACGCATTCTGAGCGTAGCGAGGCATGCGGCTTGCTGGCAGGTTCCTGGTGAGAGGCTATTTTGTAGTGTTTTTTATTGAAACTTGACAGTAATCTGTAATAAAAAATGAGAAGTTTATGAAAAATAAAAAATTAAAAAGAATATTAAATATAAAAACATTAGAATGTTTTGCAGTCGCAATGGCATTCTGCTCAGTTGTGCTTGTTGTTTCGCTTGTAATTCAACCACAGGAACAAATCGAAAACGGACAGGGCGGTTTTGAAACTCCTGCCGGTCCGGTTGTTACAGAAAGCGATGTTACCGGAACTCAGGACGAAAGTTTTGAAAATCTGAGCGAAATTACATATTCTTCTTACCGTGTGCGCAAGGGCGACATGATCAGCGTAATTGCCTCAAATTTTGGCATTACAGAAGATACGATTATTTCTGTAAATAATATACGTTCTTCAAGACTTTTACAGATTGGAACATATTTAAAAATTCCTTCAATCCCTGGAATCCTTTATACAGTGCGCAAAGACGGTGAAACAGCAGATTCAATTGCACAAAAATACAAGATTGATACGCTAAAACTCTGCAATGTAAACAGCCTTACTCAGGAAACTTCGCTTACCGCTGGAACAATGCTTTTTTTGCCAGATGCACACTTAGACTGGGTTACAAGACAGGAAATCAACGGAGACTTATTCAAAAAGCCGATTCATGCAAGATGGTATTTGTCTTCGAGTTTTGGCTGGCGGCAGTCGCCTTTTACAGGAGCCAGAACCTACCACGGCGGTGTTGACATGGCCTGTTCCCAGGGAACAAGAATTTACGCTGCAATGGACGGAAAGGTCAGTGCAACCGGATTCAACAATACTTACGGAAATTACGTAATTGTTACGCATCATTCAGGATATAAAACTCTTTACGGGCACATGAGCGCAATTGCCGCTGTAAAAGGGCAGTATGTAACTCAAAACAGCGTAATCGGTTATGTTGGAAGTACAGGACTGAGCACAGGCCCACACCTCCATTTTACGGTCTTTAAAAACGGCAAGCAGATAAACCCGCAGAATTTGTGGAATTAGGGGGTATGCTGCCACTGTCAGGTGCTGTCTAAAAACTGCTGTCATGCTGAGTCTGTCTCAGCATCTTTTTTTATAAGAATAAATAATCTGTAAAGTAGAGCTTTTTTATTTTCTGCAGAACAAGAATCGAATTAATCTGTTCAAGTAATTCAATATTTACAGTATCTTCGCCTTTTTTATTAAGTTCCTGCGCTGTGTGCAAGGAAAAATATTCAATTATTAAATTCTGAATCCTTTTTGTGTTGCGGTCGAGTTCTTCATAAAAACTCTGATCATCTGCCAGGTATTCAATATAAGGCGTAATTATTACAACTGAGGATTTTCCGTTTTTGTCTGCCTTTGTCGTTGCCCGCAGTTTGCCTAAATCTGTAAAGGTTGTCTGTTTTTTAGATTGAACGTTCTGCGCTGATTTAAATTGAGTTTCGTTTTGAATTACAGGTTTTCCGCTTTTTTTTGAATTAAAGACCAGAACTGTCGTAAGAATTATTAAAATCAAAAAAACTATTATAAGCGTCAGAATTTTATTCACTTTCTGCATTTTGAATTCCTCCGTCAGTTTTTTGATTTTCTATAAAAGGTTCTAAAAGTGAATAAAGTCGGTTTACGGTTTTCTTTTGTTTTAATTTGTTTTTTTCAAAAAATGGAAGTTCAGTATTTTCCTGTTCTGATTGAAGCTGCAAAGGTTCTTCATTCTTTTGAATAATATATTTGTCTCCGATTCTTGCCTTTACATGAACTCCGTCGTCGAGCCATTGTTCACTGAGTAAAACTCCATTTTTGCGGATTTCTGTAATTAAGGAATTTTTTTCCATTGGAATAACAAAATTCAACACCGGTCCGAGAAGGGCAGTGCAGATTTCCTGAGTCAAAATTGAAAAACCTTCATGAGTCTTTGCGCTTATTTTTATGGAATCCGGAAATTCTGCAAACAGCTGCAAAACGTGCGGATCAGTTGTTTCTAAAGAATCAGTTTTATTTAAAACAATCAGCCGCTTTGAATTTTCTGCATTTATTTCTTTTAGGACAGAAATTACAGTTTTATACTGTTCCAGAACATTCGGGTCGCCTGCGTCTAAGACTAAAAGCTGTAAATCTGCATTTTTTGCTTCTTCGAGGGTTGATTTAAATGCATTTACTAAAGAATGCGGCAGATTCGAAATAAAACCAACTGTGTCTGTCAGTAGAATTGAACCGCCTTCTTTTAAGTCCAGCCTTCTTGTTGTAGGGTCGAGTGTTGCAAAAAGCTTGTCTTCTGTAAAAACGTCTGCTCCGGTAAGAGCGTTCAGCAGTGTCGATTTTCCGGCATTTGTGTAGCCTACAATTGCACACGAAGGACATGAGGTTCTGCCGCGTTTTTTCTGCTGGGTTGAACGGTCTTTTACAACCTGTGCAAGCTGTTTTTTTACGAATGCAATTTTGTCGTAAACCTGACGCTGATCAAGTTCAAGCTGGGTTTCGCCGCTTCCTTTTGAACCGTAATTTCCACCGCGCTGCCGGGCCATATCTCCGTACATGTGGGCAAGGCGTGGAAGCGAATATTCCAGACGAGCAAGCTGAACCTGTAAAACGGCTTCTTTTGTGCGTGCGCGCGAAGAAAAAATGCGCAGAATTACTTCCTGGCGGTCAAAAACTGCAAGCTTAGAAAGCCTTTCCCAGTTGCGCTGTTTGCGCGGTTCTAAGGTGTAGTCAAAAATAATTGCGTCGGCGTTTAATTCTTTTGCAAGGGCCGATAATTCCTGCGCTTTACCAGAACCGATTCCATAGGCTGGAGAAGGCGTTATGCGCGCAAGATTTACGCTGCGTACAACTTCTATTTCGAGAGTCTTGCAAAGACCTTCAAGTTCCGTAAGGGGAACGTCAGGAGAGCCGATCAGTAAAGCTTTTATTTTTGTGTTTTCTTCTTCTTGGATATTAATCATTGTTAAAAGTTTCTTTTGCCCAATTAATAAATAGCTGAATGTCGAGTTTGTTTATATAAAGTTTCAAATAGTCGTAGGAGAGAAATATACCGTAAATGACCGCCATGGATGGCGGATACAGACGGGCAAAAACTTAAAAAAGTTTTTGCAATAAAGAAAATGACAGGAAGGCATTTTCTTTATTATGGTTCTCGACGAGAGACTATTTGAATTATTTTTATAGAGAGCGCGCACATTCAACTTTTTTTCTTAAAAATCTGTATTTTTACATTCGAAAATTCGCTAAAATAATTTTCTTAAAAGATTATAATTTATTTTTCTAAAACAGTGAATTCCGGCTGTTTATTTGCCGATATTCAATAGAACGGACTGCCTGAAAAACTAATGTGGCAGTTTCATAAATTAAAGTTTTTTACAGGTGAAATTTTTGACATCCGGACAAAAAATTTCTGTAAGCCTGTTGATTTCTGTTATTGCTTTTGCTTTTTTTGCCGTGCTTTCGCTTTCGGGGCAGTTTGAATATATCGAAGCGAAATTCTATCAGCCGGCAGTGCGCCGCCCTGTTGAACAGAAAGTTACAGAACTTGCAGAAAACGAAAAACAATATAATCAGATTCTCATTGACCGTTTTGCGTTTTTTCTGTCAAACGAAGCTGTTTTGTCGTCTGTAAAATCAAAGTCAGACAATGCTGCTGTGCGCGAACGCGAAAATCTGTGGGCAAAATTAAAAGTTGACTCTCCGTCTCTGCTCGCCCTTCGCATTGTAGATTCAAACGGAAGAAAAATTCATTTCAGTACCTTTGATTCCGACAAAAAAAAGCAGGACGACCGTAAAATCATTTACGAAGATTACACAAAACTTGTTTCAAATGATGAAGAAATTGAATTTGACACATTAAAATGTCCCGAAGACAAAAAATTCAAGATTTTTAACGATAAATCAAACAAACGCATTATTTATGCAGTTCCGTTTATTGGAAAAGACGATTCGGAAAAAGCTGTAAATGCAACTGCACTTTTTTACTGTTCAACCCGGGATTTTCTTCGCTTTGTTTATTCAAAAAATCTTTTGAGCATTTCGGAAAAAGATAATGCAGAATATCTGTTTACGGGGCTTCCTGATGCAGGCGGTTATGTTTTTGGGCTTCCTCAGCCAGATCCGCAGCTGTCTGTAAATGGAATTGAACTTCTTAAAGATTCAATCACAAAAAAAATAAAATCAAACATTCAGGAACGGATTTCTGCAGGTTTGAATTTTGCAAATTTGAATTCTTCAGGCATTATTGAAGACACGGTTTCTGTTACAGGCACTTATTCAATTGTTGATAAAGTAAATTCTTCAACCGAGCAGATTGAACTTGACCAGAATGAATATTCAACAGACGCAGCCGAAGAACAGAAAAACCTGACTTCAACTTACAATTTTGTGCTTTTTACAAAAATTGTTGATTTCGGTGAAAATTCTTTCGGATTTGTCAGCGTTGTCTGCAATGCTGAAGATTTTAAAGTTTCGGACACTTTGAGAATTCTTTTGCTTTCTCTTGTCTTTTTAACTTTATTTTTGTCAGTTTTCCTGATTCTTAATTTAAAACGCGACGACATGGTTGTAATAAAAGACAGAATCCGCAGATTTCAGAACGCCTTTATTAAAGCCTTTAAAAAGCAGCAGAAATCAAAAAAAACTTCACTAGACATAAAAAAGCGGAAAGATGAATTTGAACAGGAAATCAAAAAAAGTCTTGGCCGGCGTGCAAAAAAATACAGCCGGCAGGTTGAAGAACTTTTAGAACAGTCCTGGGCAGAAATCCTTGCAGCAACAGGAACAGAAGGAACATCTGCGCCGCAGGACCCAACCCAGAATGCAAAAATCGACAGCAAGGAATTAAAGAACGTTCTCGAAGAAATCTTAACCAGCGGAAAACTTAACATAAAAGTTGAATCAGCTCCGGTTGCGCAGCAAAAGAAGCCAGAACTTCCTGAAGTTGAAGAAGTGGCAGACGCCGAACCAGCAGAAGAACTTGAAGAAGTAGACGACGCAGAACCAGCGGAAGAGTTAGAAGAAGCAGAAGATGCTGAACCAGCGGAAGAGCTTGAAGAAATAGAAGACGCTGAACCAGCAGAAGAGTTAGAAGAAGCAGAAGATGCTGAACCAGCGGAAGAGCTTGAAGAAATAGAAGACGCTGAGCCAGCAGAAGAGCTTGAAGAAGTTGCAGATGCAGAACCAGTGGAAGACCTGGAAGAAGTAGAAGACGTTGAACCAGCGGAAGAACTTGAAGAAGTAGCAGACGCTGAACCGGTTGACGATCTTGAAGAAGTTGCAGATGCCGAACCAGCTGACGTTGAGCCGGCGCCTGTTACAGTTTCCGAAGATAAAAACGAAACAACCGACGTCGATCTGTCAGAGTTTTTAGACGACGCCGAGCCATTAAATGACGGGCAGCCGCCAGAACCGACAGCCACTGTTGACGAGCCTGAAGATGCAGACAACGCAGAACAGACCGACGAGCTTAAAGAAGCTGAAGTCACTGAAGTATTCATGCCGGTTGAACCGCCAGAAGACGATGCAGATTTTGAAGAAACAATTGGTTTTGGCGTGCCAGAACCTTCTCCACAATATGGACAGGAACATTCTGCAGAAACTGACCTTGCCAACGATTTTGTCGTATCCCCGGTCGATTTTTCTTTTCTGGACAATGAAGATGAAGAATATGCAACAGAGCCACCTTCTGCGGATGCCAGAACGACGGACAGCGCGCCGGCAGACGGTTTAACCGAAAGTTCGACAGAAAATGCAAATCCTGACGACTTTGCAACTGTCCGGAGAGAAACAGAAAATTCATTGCAGCAACAAAACAAAACAGAAGAAAGAGAAGAAAAAACTTTGCAGCCGACAGACCTGAACGACACACTAGATTCCTCATATGCTCCAGATTATCTGCCGCCAGTCGTAGATTTGCTGTCGGATCTTGACTCTCTTTCTACTCCGGAAATTCCTGCCGAAACAGAGCCCGAAGAAGAAATGTCGCTGGTTTTGGAAGAAGATTCTTCTTTTAATGACGGTCTTGAAGAAAAAACGCCGGAAAATGCCACTGAGCTGGAAAGCCTTTCAACGCCGTTTGCAGCCCAGCCGTTTATGTTTGCAAAACTGGGCGCAGAAACCGACAATATCGAAGAACTTGTTCCGCTTAATTCAAAAGCAATTGTCGAAGCCGAAGACGGAACTTTTCATATTCAGGGCGAGCCGGATTCGTCGGAAGTTGTTCTGAATTCTGAGCTCAAGACTCTTGTAGAATCGGTTTTAAAATAGTTTTTTTTGGGCGTACCGGCGCTTTTGCGCCGTCGGGTCTTTCGTGGCTACGGCTTTCGCCTCCGACCAAACGCTTTGCGTTTGTTTGCGCCTGCGCGCACCACTACAGCCCCTTACGCGTTTTCGATTGTGATTTTTATAAACTCTCGCTAAAATATCTTCCGTCAGTCTAAAATTAAGGAACTATTATGACTATTGAACTGAAAAACCTTGATAAAAATTATAAAAGTGATTCTTCTGTTCCGGTTCATGCCGTAAACAATGTAAGCCTTCACATTCCTTCAAATCAGATTTTCGGTATAATCGGAAAATCCGGAGCCGGAAAATCAACCTTAGTCCGCCTTATAAGCCTTCTCGAAAAACCTGATTCCGGAGAAGTCTGGTACGATAATGAACGTGTCGACAATCTTGACCAGAAATCACTGATTGCCCGCCGCCGCAGAATCGGAATGATTTTCCAGAATTTCAATCTTTTTTCCAGCCGCAATGCAGAACAGAATATTGCATATCCGCTCGAAATTTGTGGAGTTCCAAAAGAACAGATAAAAAAACGCACCGCAGAACTTCTTGAACTCGTCGGGCTTTCTGACAGGGCAAAATCTCCTGTAAGCCAGCTTTCCGGCGGACAGAAACAGAGAATTGCCATTGCCCGTGCCCTTGCAAATAATCCGGACATTCTTTTCTGCGACGAAGCAACATCTGCCCTCGATCCTCAGACAACACATCAGATTCTTGATTTGATCCGCGAAATTCAAAAAAACATGAATCTTACAGTTGTTATGATTACTCACCAGATGGAAGTTGTCCGCGATGTCTGCTCTCAGGTTGCAGTTGTTAATAACGGGCAGATTGTAGAACTTGATACAGTTCAGAACATCTTCCTTAATCCAAAGACAGGCGTTACAAAAGACTTTTTGCAGCGTATTACAAGCAATCAGACGCAGCAAAGCGACGATTTTATCCGCTGGAGTTCTGTTGCAGGTCGTTACAGCTTAAAATTTATTAACGAAAAAACTGATGAACCGATAATTTCTCAGCTTGTTAAAAAATTCAATCTTGATGTAAATGTCTGTGCCGGCGGTGTGCAGATTGTCCAGGGACAGAAAATTGGAAAAATGAATGTAGATTTTGCCGGCAGCGGTGAACAGATTAAAAATGCACTTGAATATTTAAAACAGATTGGAGTGGAGGTAGAAAAAGATGGCTCAAATATTTAATCTTGTAGGAATTTCAACACTGCAAACCCTGGAAATGGTTTTCTTTTCTACGATCTTTGCCGTAATTATCGGATTTCCGCTTGGAATTCTCCTTTTTATAACCGGAGCAAATGGGATTACTCCAAAGCCGGTTTTTAACATGATTTTAAGCAGAATAATTGATATTCTGCGTTCTTTTCCTTTTGTAATCTTGATGATTGTTCTTCTTCCGTTTACGCGTTTTATTCTTCATACGGCAATCGGAACAACGGCAACGATTATTCCTTTAAGTCTTGCAGCTGCTCCCTTTGTTGCCCGCGTAATTGAAACTGCACTCATAGAAATTGATCCGGGCGTAATTACTGCAGCCCGTGCAATGGGTTCTACAAACTGGCAGATAATCAGAAAAGTTCTGGTGCCGGAAGTTTTGCCTTCTGTTGTAAGCGGAATTACCTTAACTATCATTAATCTGATTTCTTATTCAGCAATGGCAGGAACCTTAGGTGGCGGTGGACTTGGTGATCTTGCAATCCGCTACGGTTACCAGAGATTCCGCACAGACATTATGCTCGCTTCTGTTGTTGTAATTATTTTAATGGTAGCATTGATTCAGTTTGCAGGAACAAAACTTTCAGAAAAAATATTAAAGAAAAGATAAATGCAGGGGCCGTCCAATAAGCATAACAGTCGGCCTCTTCGCTCAGGGGCTCTCTATGCATACAGCTTATCAGACAGCTCTTTTACTGTAATTCGTTTTGCATTAACTGCACAAAAAGGTACATTTTTTTGTAAACTTCAATTCCTAACTGGTCAACTTCGTGCTCTGCAAAGCGTTCGAGTTCCTTCCAGTTCATTACTATGTCGCCTTTTCCTTTTTTATGATCTTCAATTACTGTTTTTAAGATTTTTGCAAAGCCCACCATTTCCTTTGTTGTATTTACAAGGTAGTCGCGGGCAAGCCCGTTAACGTCGCGCAGGGTTGTTTTTATTATATTGTTTGCTTCGCGGTCGCGGTCTGCACGTGGTAAAAGTGTTTTGATTTTTTTTCCGATTTCGGCTTCTTCGCTTAATTTTGAGTCAAACCCGGAAATCATGTCGCTGGATTCCATAAGTGCATGAAAATGACTGCTCATGTCATTGGAAAGCTGTAAAACTGTCCATTTTCCACGGATTAAAATAAGGTCTGCGTATTCGCGGACATCGCGCTTTACAAATTCTACAAGGAAAGCTTTTAAATAATTCAAAGGTTTTGCGTATTCAAAACTTCCTAAATTTTTTCTTTCCAAAATGGCACTGCGTTCTTCCGTGTAATTTTTAAGCGAATTTACAGTATTTGTATTGAAAATCTGAACTAAAAGACCGTCGATTTTTGAATTTTTCTGTTCGTTTTCAATCTTTTTAATTGAATTTTCAATCTGTTTTTTTGTTGTTTCTATATAACTTTCAACAATATGTTCTTTTTTTTCAGAAACGTCGGTGGCATATGAAGGATCTTTTGTTGCCAGCTGAATCATCATGTCAAAGACTCTTGCATCGCGAAGCTGTCTTAAACGCTGCAGAATTTTATTCCACTGCCCGGGTTTTAAAGGTTCCGTTCCGCGGCTTGCCTTAAACATCTGAAAAAGATCATTCCAGTTTTCGTTTAACGGCAGTGAATAAAGAATTTCTGCAAAATTCTTTAAATCTTCTGCAATGTAGGCACCTTCGATTGAGTCAAGTTTTGGCGAACGGTTGAATTCTCCTTCACGGAGGGTTTTATCAAATTTTTTTAATAAAAAGTAAAAGTCGTAAAGACAGAAAGTTTTAAAAGCAATGAGTTTTGTATAAAGGCTGTCAATTTTGCTGATTTTGTCAGCGTCAAATTCTCCAAGGAAACTTTCTAAGTCCTGCTTCAGTTGAATTTTTAACTGGTTGAATGGGGTTGTCTTTGAAAAAGTAGAAATGGATTCTTCCGTAAAATTTTCGTAAAGTTTTTTCTGACTTTCTGACAGGGAATATTCCATAACCATATTTTTGTAAAAGTTTGGATTAGGCTGCCCCTGAAAAAATATTTGAACTGAAGAAATTATTTTATAAATTTCGTAGAAAAACTTTGCAAAGGCCGGTAAAACCTGATCTGAGCCTGGTTTGTAAAATTTATAGCCTGTGCGTGAAAGACTTTTTGCAATATTTTTTAGCTGTCGCCTTTTTTCTGCTTCCGGATCATTGCTGCCAAAAATAGAAGCAAAGAATTTCTGAAAAAAAGACGGTTCCGATGATTTTGACATAGTTTAAATATGAATAATTCCAGATTATATGTCAAGTTACGATATTTATATGCAAACAGCCGTAGCTAATGTTAAATAATCGTATATTGAACTAAAAGCAGGCGCAAAAGTTCCCGGTTTTTTACGCCAAAGATTTTGTAAAGATCCTGCATGTCTTTTTTTACTGTGGATTCGCTTGTTATAAGTTCTTCGGCAATTTTTTTGTAATTGTAATTTGTGTTGAGCGTGTATTTTATGCACGAAATCTGGCGCTCTGTTAAGCCGAGTTCCTGTAAATTGAGTGAACTTCCGCGTGGCGGCAGTTTTACGGCTGGTTTTATTCCGGGAACTTCAACTTCCGTAAAAAGAAAACTCAAACGTTCCTGCAAAATAAAATACAGCAGAATATAGCAGCCCATTTCAAAAGCAGCGAACGCAATGTAAAAAACTAAATCGTAAATTGTTGTTGAATTGTAATTTGCAAGTATAAGCAGAAGTAAAAAAGTACCAGCGACTGCAGCCTTTGTCTTAAAATAACGCTTTGCAAATCCACCGGCGCAGAAAAATGCAAAGAAATTTACGTAAAGAGTAATTCCAATGCGAGGAAAACCCGTAAGCATTAAATTGACGGTTTCTAAAAGATACAAAAAGAATAAAAGCCAGATTTGTTTTGGAATAAAAAGATATACGATTGTTGCAATGAGTGTAAAAAGATTTGTGGCAGGAACAAGAACATTTGTATATGGATAAAGAATTGACTGTGTAAAAGGCTCGTGGTCTACTCCATTTGCAAAATTATTAAAAGTTGCAACTGCAGCAAAGAGCAATCCTAAAATGTCCAGGATTTTATAAGGTTTTAAATCTTTTTTTGTATAAGATGCCATATACAAAAAGTATAATGCATATGTTAAAAAATAACAAATAGTTAAAAACACAAAAATATCTTTGGATAATTTAAAAAGTCTTTGGATAAATCAGTTAAAACAGCAATTTTGCAACTTTTAAATAAACTGTTTTAGTGCTAAACTTGTTAACAGTTGATAACTTATTTTCTTGTGGCAAGCTTTAATTTGGAGGAGTTAATACTTCGGCGAGAAGTTTGGAGTTTTGGTCAATTTTTTTTGTAAAGTGTGTTTTGTATTTTGACCGTAATAAAGTCTCTGCATTTTGCAGAGGCTTTATTTTTTGCCTTCGTACAGTTTGCGATTTTCTTTTTTTTATCTGTTTATTTTTCGTGGCATAAAGAATTTTTTTAGAAAAATGATTATAATGCTTTCGGAAATTGTCTTTTGAATTTTTAAAGATAATTTAAGAATGAATTTTTGAAATTTTCAGCTTATGCGCGCGCCCTTGCTTGCGCAAGGGATTGAAAGGACGCCGAAGGCGTTGTTTTGCACTGGTGCAAAACAATGAAGCGCTTAGACGCGGAATCCTGGAAAGCCCGGTGGAACGCCTTGCGTTCCATGCGCCCAGAAATAAAAAAAACTGAAAATGAAAAAAGGGGTTTTTTATGTTGAAAAAAGTAATTGCATCGGCTCTTTTTTGTGCTGGTGCTTCGTTATTCGCTTACAATCCTCCGGCTGGCGGACAAAATCTTTTGCGGATTTCTTCTCCTGAACTTTTGACTGAAGGTTCTTCTTCGGCGGGAGGTTCGTTTTTTAATGTTGATGCTGATTCTGTTGTAAACAATCCGGCTCTTACGGCTTTTGAACAGAGGACAACACTTAATCTTGCAGGAACAATGCTTTTTGACAGCAAGGACGAATCTGACAAGTCTGTCGGCGGTGCTTTTGAACTTGGTCTTTTAATTCCTTCTAAATGGTGCGTTTCTTCGTTCCTGGTTCAGGGAGTTTTTGTTCCATTTTATGACATGCATCTTGGCAATTCCTTTACTTTTACAGGTAATGTTGCAAAGGATGTTACAGAAAAACTTTCTGTCGGAATGAATGCTCAGCTCGGTGTTTTTTACGGACACAATTCTGACTGGATGTGCGGAGTTAATCTTGGAGCTTTCTATAATTTTGGTGAACTTGCTTTCTTAAAGGATCTGCGTTTTGGTGCAGTTCTCGAAAATCTCGGAAAACCGCTTTCCAATACGACTGTTGTGGGAATTACAGGTGAAGAAGCTTCTTCATGGCCGGCTGTTGCAACTCCAAAAACCGGCATTGCTGCAACCCTGCTCGACAAAGATAATTTTGACATTGGTGCAAGCGTAGATTTTGCTTTTCCTTCGTTCCAGAATTTTGTTTTTGATGCGGGAGTTCAAATCCTGATTGTTGATCTTGTTAAGGTCAGTTCATGCTGGGAATATGATGCGAGGGAATTTTCTGAAGGTTCAAAAAATATTATGCCTTCTTTTGGCGTGAGCGTTCAGTTTAAGTTTAATTCTAAAGACGGTTCAATTCTTGCAAACAAGGGTTGGGCGCAGAGTGAAATGACTGTGAGCGGTGCCTGGAAACAGATGTACAAAAATGTGAATGCAGTAAGTGCAGGCGCAAAGATGAATCTTGGCTTAAAAGATACTCAGGCTCCGGAAATTATCCTTTGGGGAGATAAATAATGATGAAAAAAACTAATCTTTTTACAGCAGCATTACTTGTTCTGGCTTCTTCTGCCTTTGCTCAAAAGGCTCCTGTTTACATTTCTCCAAATAACGACGGTGTTCAGGATGTTCTTGAAGTTCCTGTTCAGATAAAAGAAAAACGCTACGTAAGCGAATGGAGTTTTATAATCAGAAACGAAAAGGGCGAAGTTGTAAGAACTATCGGCAACAAGGAAAAACGTCCTGAACGTCTTGGTTTTAAGAATTTCTTTAAGCAGATTGTTACTCCAAAGGCTGGAGTTGTAATTCCAGAAACCGTTGTGTGGAATGGAATTATGGACAATGGCGAAACTGCTCCAGACGGAACTTACTATTATTCTCTGACTGCAACTGACGATAACGGAAATTCTGCTTCTACGAGCCAGCTGGTTGTTATTGTTGACAACACTCCTCCTGAAGTTGAATTAAAACAGCCTTCTTCTGATGCAAAAATCTTTGGTGAAGGTTCAAAGATGGTTCTTTCCATTAAACAGAGTGGTTCCGTTGAAGATTTGTGGACTGGAACTTTCTTTGATTCTGTAGGAAATCCTGTCCGCATATTAAAATGGACAGAAAGCGAGCCTTTAAAGTTTGACTGGGCTGGAACTGCCGACGACGGAAGTTTTGTAAAAGACGGCGTTTATTCATACAAAGTTACTGCAACTGACCGCGCAGGTAACGTTTCTGCTCCGGCTTCAATTTCTAACATTATTTATTCTGCAGAAAAACCTGCAACAAATATTGTATTAAATGGAAACAGATATTTTTCTCCACAGACAGATTCTGTTTTTGATTCAGTTCAGTTTGAGTTAAAAATTCCTGCACCGGATAAGGCAAAGACCGGAAACCAGCTTGTTGAATGGGCTGTTACAATTGAAAATAAAGACGGAAAAATTGTCCGCAATTACAGCGGAACTGACAATCCTCCTGAAAAAATTGTTTTTGACGGAAAAACAGACGACGGCTCTCCTGCTGCAGAAGGTTCTTACTATGCAAAGGTTACTGCAAAATACCTTAACGGCTGGGAAACTCAGCCATTAAAGTCACCTTTGTTCATGCTTGACCGTTCTGCACCTTCTGCAAAGGTTACGTTAAAAAATACAACATTCTCGCCGGATGGAGACGGAAGCCTCGACGTTCTTGAAATTTCTCATGCAACAATCAGCGATTTTGGCTCTCCAATCGAAAACTGGGAAGGAACGGTATTTGATTCAACAGGCACAGCAGTTAAAACATTTGATTTTGGTTCTTATCTGCCTGAAAGTGTTTCATGGAATGGTCTGGACAGTTCAAACAATCTTTCCCGTGACGGAAATTACAGATACGTGCTTACAGCAAGCGATGCTGCAGGAAACTCTGCAGAGATTGAATCAGTTCAATTTGCACTTGATACAAGCAAGACTGAGCTTATTCTTACTGCAAGCCCGGCTGCATTCAACCCTGCAAATTCCAGCGTAAAATTTACTCCTGTCGTAAAAACCGGAAGCACTGTAAAGAGTTATGTTCTCGAAGTTAAAGACAGCAACGGAAACACAGTCTGGACAGCCAGCGCAGAAAAAGCACTTCCTGCTTCAATTTTATGGAACGGACTTGCAGCAAACGGAAGCCGCAGCCAGGACGGTGTATACACAGCAAAACTTTCTGCTGAATCAACAAACGGTTCAAAGGCAGAAACTGTAACTCAGCCGTTTACAATTGACTCTGTTGCTCCTTCAATCGAAGTTTCTGCTCCTTATGTTGTATTCTCTCCAGACGGCGACGGCAAAAAAGACACCCTGCCTGTAAGCGTAAGCTCTTCTGAAGAAGAAAAATGGACTGCAAAAGTCCTGGATTCAAAAAATGTGGCTGTAAAATCTTATTCATGGAAAGGAAAAATTCCTGATTTTGAATGGGACGGAACAGACGACAGCGGAAACAAGGTTGCAGACGGAACTTACAGAATTGCCTTTGCAAGCGTTGATATGGCTGGAAACAAGGCAAATGCCGAAATTGCAGGCATAAAAGTAGACAAACGGGAAACAAAGGCTTACGTAACTGCCGATCTTGAATACTTTGCTCCAAACGGAGACGGAATTGCAGACGTACAGAAATTTACAGTCAGAACAAGCGTTGCAGACGGAATTGAAAGCTGGTCATTTGCAATTGTAAGTGCAGAAGGAAAAACCGTACGCGAATGGACAAATGCAGATTCAAAGGATTTGCCGGCTGTAATTAACTGGGACGGTCTGGACTCTCAGCAGAAAGTTGCAGAAGGCGCATTTACCGGAAAACTGAACGTTAACTACGAAAAAGGAAACGTTGTAAACGCTGTTTCTTCCGCATTCATCTGCACTGTAACTCCGCCAAAACTTACGGTAAAAACAGCTCCGCGCTACTTCTCTCCGGATAACGACGGCGAAGACGACGACCTTTACATTCAGCTTAAAGGCAGCAGCACTGTTCCGTTAAAGAACTGGTCATTTACAGTAAAAGATCCTGAAAACGGCAAACAGTTCTGGAACATTAACGGTAAGTCAACAATTACAGAAAGAATTGTCTGGGACGGACGCGGAAACAATGGTGAACTTGTTCAGTCGGCAATGGATTATCCGTATGTATTTACAGCAACAGACACGCTCGGTATGACAAGCACTGTTGAAGGCAAAATAAGCGTTGACGTTCTTGTAATCCGTGCAGGCGATGTTCTTAAAATGGCAGTTCCTTCGATTATCTTCCGTTCGGATGCTGCAGACTTTAAGACAGCAGACGAAGCAAAGGGCGGAATTACTGCTGAACAAAAGGCAAACAACGAACGCGTACTTAAGAGAATTGCTTCAATTCTGAACAAATTCAACAATTACACAGTTACGATTGAAGGCCACGCAAACAATGTTTCTGGAACAGAAACAGAAGAAAACGAAGACACAGCTTTGTACGGAAAGGCATTAAAGCCGCTTTCCCAGGAACGTGCAGAGTTCGTAAAAAATGAACTTAAAAAGAACGGAGTTGATTCTGCCCGCTTGACAGCTGTTGGGCGTGGTGGAAGCCAGCCGGTAGTTGCCCGCAGCGACAAAGACAACTGGTGGAAAAACCGTCGCGTTGAGTTTATTTTGAATAAATAACCTTAATTTCGAGTTTAAAATAAATAGCTGAATGTCGAGTTTATTTTATTAAAAAATGCCAAATAGCCGTAGGAGAGGTTCTGACACAAACGCACTTTGCGCTTGTCGCAACCGTGCGGCTTGCTGGCAGGTTCTCGACGAGAGGCTATTTGATATGTTTTTATTGAAACTCGACATTCGGAATTTTTATGTGGGCGCATTTTGCCGGCCTGCCGGCAAAACCGGGCTATCCGGGGTTCCGGCGTCTGACGCGCCTCCATTCCTGCGCTTACGCTCCGGAACGCGCTGCGCGCGCCCCTGCTATCCACTTGCGCTTCAGCGCGACAGCGCAAGGTCGGGGCTGCCTTACAAAAAATGACAGAAACTTTAAAACAAAAACTTGTTTCTCTTGCAGATAAATACGAAACTCCAGACTTTATAAAAAACGATCCTTCAAAGTTTATGCATGCGTTTTTACCGCAAAACGGCACAGGCATTAAAGATGCAGAAGTTGCTGCCTTTATTTCGGCAAATCTGGCCTTTGGCCGGCGTGAACAGATTTTGTCGCATATTCAGCTTATTCTTAACGAAATTCAAAAAAAACAGAAAACTCCTTCTCAATGGATTTTAGACGGGGATTATTCTTCCTTTTTTACTGATTCAAACAAATCCTTTTACAGAATGTACACTTTTTCTGATATGCGGATATTTTTTGACAGCATAAGAAGTTTTTTAATTCAAAAACATACACTCGGAGAATTCTTTAAGGAAAAATATGAGCAGGCCTGTAATTCTTCCTGCCAGAATGTTTATCTGCATTCTGTAATTGCCAGCTGCTTTACGCAAAAATGTGCTCTGATAAGCTCTTCTAAAGGCGGAGCTGCAAAAAAACTGAACATGTTTTTAAGGTGGATGGTTCGCACAGATTCGCCTGTGGACCTTGGCTTGTGGTCGTGGTACGACAGGGCAAAACTTTTAATGCCCCTGGATACTCACGTTATGCAGGAAAGTGTAAAATTTGGATTTTTAGAAAAGACTGCAAACGGGAAAATTCCAGCAGCAAACCTAAAAACTGCCGTGGAATTAACCCGTAAAATGAATGAAATTTTCCCCGGCGACCCGGTCCGTGCCGATTACGCACTCTTTGGACTCGGGGCCGATAGTAACTTTAAATCCGATTTCAAAATAAGTAGTTGAGTGTCGAGTTTATTTTGGGGAAAGTATCAAATAGCCGTAGCCGGGCTACGTAATTGACCGCCACGGATGGCGGATGCAGACGGGCAAAAACTTAAAAAGTTTTTGCGATAAATAAAATGACAGGACGGCATTTTATTTATCAGGGTTCTCGGTGAGAGGCTATTCGAAGTTTTTTATTGAAACTCGACATTCAAATAATTAAAGATAGGTTGTTACAAATACGCCGCTTGACCAGCATTTTCTGTTTTCGCCGTCAAAGGCTGTGCGCTGTTCAAAGTCAGCATATACTGAAAAACTTGTTGTCTTTGAGTATTCGATTGAGAGCTGCGGGCGAACGTTTACGATATGTCCGCCGTTCCAGTCTTTAGAAACATCGTAGTCGTCCCATCTGTCGTCTTTAGAACCCTGTGCAAAAGAACCCCAGACACTAAATCCGAGGGTTTTGTTGATTGCAAAAGAAAGAGAAGCTCCCGTGTACCATGCAAAATCGTAGTGAGAATTTTCAAAGAAGTTTACGCCAAGTTCCGGGCGAAGGTTAATCTTTGTGTCTGGAATTGTAAAGCTGATCGCAGCTCCTGTTCCGTATGCTTCGTCATCATCGTCGTCAGAAAAAAGCGAATCTGCTGCAAAGTACATGTCCAAAATAAAATTAGAGCGGCCGAGAGTAGCTCCAGTGTAGAAGTTTGCTTTTTCTTCAAATGCACCTTCGAGAGCTGCTGAAACGCTGAGCCAGTCAACAGGAGCAAGCTTAAATCCAAGGTTTACTGCAGGATCGTCTGTATTAAAGCCGTTTGGAAGCGCTGCACCAATCTGCAGGTTTGTATCATTGTAACGGACACCGATTGCACGTTTTGCGTATTTGTTTGCATAAGGAATAAATCCTACAACATCTGCAGAGCCAGGCTTGTCTACATTAAATTTGTAAGAACCGGCATATTCAGAAGATGTCTGGATTACAGTTCCTGCGCGGTCGTCGTATGCGGTAGAAAATCCGCCCTGGCGTACATGTGCGTCAGCTTCCCAGAGCCAGTTGCCGTAGCGTGGAGCCGGACCTACCTGCCAGTTGAGTTTTGTTCCGAATCCAACATCGATGTTGCTTGCCGGATGCCATAAAAAGTTTACATAGTACGAATCCTGTACTGTATTAGAAACGTTTGCCTGGTTGTTGAGCGTTACTCCTGTCTTTGCTGCAACATCTGCAGTCTTTGTTGCAGAAATTGTGTTGTCGCCTGCATAAGAAGTAATTGTGCCTGAGTTTCTTCTTGTTCCGTATTTTAAGGAAAGTGGATTTAAGTTAGAAGTTCCGAGAACAAAGTTGTCTACGTTGCCGTCGTTGTCGTAATTTGCTAAAAATCCCCAGTTGAGCATTCCTTCAACCGTAAACTTTTTTTTGTCGAATCTGCACTGCAAGGTGTCCGTAAAACCGTAGAACATTGCGTTTCCGTCAATAGGTGCACCAAAACCAGTCCAGGTTGTGTTTTTAATCTGAGCCTTGTCTAAAACCTGTGCCGAAAGGGCAGCAGTTCCAATGACTAAAGCCGAAAAAACTGTAAGAATTTTTTTCATTTTGCTAAGCCTCCATACAGTTTTAATTATAATAAGTGTACTAACTTGTGTCTTTTAAAAAGATTATGGACGTTACGAGGGATATAATTTGCACTGTTTTTTTAGATACTGCCAATGTTAAATAACTGAATGGCGAGTTTAATTACTGCAAAGTGTCAAATCGCCGTAGCCGAGGTTCTGACACAAACGCATTCTGAGCGTAGCGAAGCATGCGGCTTGCTGGCAGGTTCTCGGCGAGAGGCAATTTGAATTTTTTTAGTGAAGCTCGTAATTCAACCTTTTTATTAAAACTGCTGTATTATTTTCACTCAATAAAAATTATGCTACAATCGCGTCAGCTTTTTTTATAACTGTCACAAGCCAGTGGCAGTTTAGGAGTGTTATTATGGCAAAAAATGAAAAAGTTGTGGCTGATCCACACGCATGTACTTTGGACAAAATCATTTCGCTTTGTAAAAGACGTGGTTTTGTATATCAGGCTTCCGAAATTTACGGTGGACAGGCTGGTGCCTGGGATTACGGTCCGCTTGGCGTAGATTTTAAGAGAAACATTCAGAATGCATGGTGGAAGGAAATGACACAGCTCCACGACGACGTTGTTGGACTTGATTCTGCAATTTTCCAGCATCACACAACATGGAAGGCTTCTGGTCACGTAGATCACTTTTCTGACCCAATGGTTGACTGTCTTGAATGCCAGGCTCGTCATCGTGCAGATAAATTAATTGAAGACTTTGTTGCTGCAAATCCGGACAAAGATCCTGGAAAGCCGGTTGATACAATGACTCACGAAGAAATGAAGGCTTATATCGATGCTAACATTGACTGTCCGACCTGTCATTCAAAAGAACGCAAGTATACAGCTGTCCGCGAATTCAACCTTATGTTTAAAACTTACCAGGGACCAATCGCAGACGAAAGCCATCTTATTTACCTGCGCCCGGAAACATGCCAGGGAATTTTTACAGATTTTAAGAACATTGTTCAGTCTAACCGCATGAAAGTTCCATTTGGTGTTGCTCAGGTTGGAAAATCATTCCGTAACGAAATTATCTTTAAAAACTTTATTTTCCGTACCTGCGAATTTGAACAGATGGAAATGGAATATTTCTGCAAACCGGGAACAGAAGACGAAACTTTTGACCGCTGGAGAAAAGAACGCTGGGCATTCTATCTTAAATACGGTATTCAGGAAGATCATTTAAAGTGGCATCATCATGACAAGCTTGCTCATTATGCAAAAGATGCATACGATGTTACCTATAAATTCCCGATTGGTTTTGAAGAAGTTGAAGGAATTCACTCAAGAACAGATTTTGACTTAAGCCAGCACGCTGAATATTCTAAAAAAGACATGTCTTACATTGACCAGGAAGACGGAAACAAAAAATATGTTCCTTATGTTATCGAAACTTCTGCCGGTCTTAACAGAAACTTCCTTATGTTCCTTTGCGAAGCATACGAAGAAGAAAATGTTGGTAAAGACGGTGCCGAAGATTACCGCACAGTTCTTCACCTCGACCCACGCCTTGCTCCAATTACAGTTGCAGTTCTTCCATTGATGAAGAAAGACGGTCTTGCAGAAAAAGCAAAGGAAATTCAGCATTTGTTAAAAGAAGACTTTGTTACAGATTTTGACGTTTCTGGAACTGTAGGAAAACGCTATCGCAGACAGGACGAAGTTGGAACTCCATTCTGCGTAACTGTTGACTACGATACAATCAGCGAGAAAAAAGACGACGGTTCTGCAAATGAACTTTTTGACACAGTAACTGTACGTTTCCGCGATTCAATGGAACAGGAAAGAGTAAAACTTTCTGACCTGCACGCATTCCTGTTTAATGCAATTAAAAACTACAAACCTGTTGTAAGAAAGTAACAACCTTAATTACGGGCTGTTCAAAGGATTTTAATTGAATAGTTGAATGTCGAATTTATTTTATGAAAATTGCAAATAGCCGTAGCCGGGGTTCTCTCCCAAAACGCACCTTGCGCTTGTCGCAACCGTGCGGATTTGGGAAGGTTCCCGGCGGGAGGCTATTTGAAAAGTTTTTATTGAAACTCGGCATTCAGCTTTTTAATTTTTTTGAACAGCCCTTATTTGTGAGAAAAAATGGATTATATTGCCCTCGGAAAATCGAATCTTTTAGTGAGCCGTACAGCTTTAGGCGCAATGGCTCTTGCAAATGTTGATGACGACGAAGAAGCTTCTAAGATTATCAGCAGTGCATACGAGGGCGGAATAAATTTTTTTGATACGGCGCGCTCCAGCGAAGAAAGCGAAAAACGTCTTGGAGACGCCCTGCACGGTACAATCCGTAAAGATATTTTTGTTGCAACAAAGACTCGCGCCCACGACGCCGACGAAATTGCCCGCGATATTGATTTAAGCCTTACCGCCTTAAAAACCGACTACATTGACCTTTACCAGCTCGACAATCCTGCATTTCTGCCGCAAACCGGCGGAAGAGATGGAATTGTTGAAAAACTGTTAAAACTAAAGAAAGAAGGCGTTATTCACCATATTGGTGTGTGCACGGAAAGTTTTGAACTTGCACGCGATTTAATAAATTCTGACGGGCCGTGGGAAACCCTGCAGTATCCTTTTAATCTTTTGTGTTCAATCGAAGTGCAGGAACTCGTTTTTGACTGCCGCGAACGTGACATTGGTTTTATTGCAATGCAGCCGTTATGTGGCGGCGTAATTCAGAATATTCCTCTGGCAATAGGTTTTTTCAGTCAGTTTGAATATGCAGTTCCTGTCTGGGGTGCAAAGAGCCGGGAAGAACTGCAGCAGCTTTTGTATTTTACAGAAAATCCACCGAACGTAAACGAACAGCTTTTGCAGGAACTTGAAAATACAAGACAGTTCTTTAATTAAACCTGCAGGTAAAGACTGTAACTGTTATTTTACACTGTAAAGCCTAGCCCCGGGTGTAGCCACGAAGTGGGGCTGACTTACAGCCCCATGAGCGTGAGCGAATGGCGGAACACGGGACGGAGTGGAACCAGTTGTGCTCCAGAAAAATTTTAATTTTTAAGATTTAAGGTTTTTAAAACGTCTGCAACTTCCTGTTTGCTTAAGACACGGACAATCTTATTTTGTGCATTGTCTGTCTGAACTGTAACCGGACCTCCTGAAGAATCTTTTTCGCCAAGATAAGAAACTATCGGATTGCCTGGAGAAGCCGGGCTTGCGTCCGTAACCTGGGCAATTTTTCCGTTAACAAGGTAAACGTAAGCTCCAATCGGAAAGAGCGAAAGTGAATACAAAAGTGCCTTGATTACGGTGTCGTCAAACTGCTTTCCTTCGTTTTTTAAGATTTCGACCATTGCTGCGTAAGAAGAACGGGCCTGCCTGAAGTGCCGCGGGGCTGTAATTGCTTCGAATGAACAGGCAACTCCGATTATTTTTGCAAAGATGTCGATTTGAGAGCCTGTAAGCCGGCGTGGGTAGCCTGTTCCGTTTTCCCTTTCGTGGTGCTCTAAAACTCCAAGCTGAATCTGACTTGGAAAATTATTTTCTTTTACAATGTTAAATCCTAAAACGGCGTGGGTTGCAAGTTTTGTTCTTTCTGACGGAGAAAGGCGGCGGTCTGTCATGTAAAGCTGTGGAGGAAGGCGGATCTGGCCGATTTCGTGCAGGATGCAGCAGATTCCAAGATCAACGAGTTTGGAAAGAGTCATGCGGAGCTGTAAACCGATTACGATTGCAATTACGGTTGAGCGCATGCTGTGGCTGATTAAGTAATTTTTGGTGATTGTGTCCTGCGAAGGAGTTATGCGCAGAACAAAGCGGCGGTTGTCTTTTATAAAAATGCACAGTTCTTTTACGCTTTCGCTTAATTCCATGTAATTTAAGACTTTATGAGTTGCGTAGTGAGTGTAAACGGCTTTTATGTAGTCCATGTATTCGTTGTAAACGTCCTGGACTATATCCATTCTTGATTTTTCGTTGCTGGAAATATTATTGTTTGCTTCCTGGATTGCCTTTTTTACGCCACCGCTGATTTCTTTTTTGGGCTGTTCTGGTTGAATTCCAACTTCGTCAAACGAAACAGAAGTAAAATCTTCGTTATCTGCTTTTGTCAGTTGATTTGAATCATTTTGATGCTGCAGGGCATTTTCTTTTTTGGCGAGGGCGACGCCTTTGTTTCCATTTGAAAAAATGTCTGTAAATTTCCAGTCGGAAAGCATTTTTTTCAGGTTTTCTGTAAAAGGGCAGAGCGAATTTAAAAGAAGAAAATTCTTGTCAAGAAAAACGTCTTCTGTAAAAAAAGTTTTGTCTGTTAATTCTGCAATGGAAAAAGAATTCATTTTAATAAGCCCCCGAAATTTATTTCGGCAGAATTTTCAGATTTTATAAGGGAAAAATAACAGGCTTAATTTTAAAATAAAAAAAGAGAAAGAATCTTTCACCTTCTTTCTCTTTTTAACATGGAGAGCCTTTCGGCCTGTCTTCTTATATTATCAGCAAGGCGTCTGGATGTTCGGAGTTCTCTGATAAAGTTTCGCATGGCTTTATCTGAAATCTCCCCGCCCTTCTTTTTAATCAAAGACATTTAAATTATCGAGTTTCCTGGTTGAGTTCTTTAGATTTATTTATATATTTTTTGTACATTTTTACGGCTTTTAAAAGTTCACCGTAAATTATTTTTGAATGCAGAAAAACAGTTTTTGTCCTGTCTGACAGAATGCTTTGTGCAGTTTTTGATTCTTCCTGCAAAAAGATTTTTTCTAAATGTGCTTCTGTCGGAAAAACAAGACCTGCAATTTCGAGTAGATTGGAAGATTTTAGAGCTTTGTCGGTTTCTTCAAGGGTTAAAACGGCTTTGCCCAGTTCTTCTTTTTGTGGATTTTTGTTAAGGAGAATTTTCTGACACTCGCTTTCAGCTTTTTCTGCACCTGCCTGCATGGTGTCGAGGGCAGCTAAAAATGAAGCGAGCGTGTCTGTAAACTTTTTTTCTTTTAGTTGAATCTGCGAGGGCGAATCTGTGGTCCGCTCAGAACTAAAGAAAAGGTTGCGCTCGGTTAATTTTTCTTCTTCGCACAAAAGTTCATCTACGTTTTTATATTTAAACCCTGGAATTGCAAGCGATTTTTTACAGAGAGAAAAAGATTCAAGGTGGCTGTATTTCTGGTTCTGGCTTTCGAACCACCACGCAAACATTTTCATTTTGTCGTCTGTAAAAATTTCGTTTCCGTCGTAGTCCACTGCCTTTGTTGTGTTTGCATGAAAAAGCGAAGTGCTGAGCATTTGTTCAGAAGTTTTTAAGCGGAAGCTTTGTCTGTGGGCTTTTTCTTCGAATAATGAACCGCGGATATGACTTTCGAGTCTGGGGTAGCCTAAGTCAAGGCCGGCGCAATAGATTTTTTTTGCTCCGATAAGTCTGCAAAAGTCCCAGGCACTTGTAGACACTGAGCCTCCAGCCCCGAGTTCGCCCTTTGTTCCGAGCCGTTTTTCAAAATATTTTCCGAGCGGAAAAAGTGAAGAAGTTAAGACAATTTTTCTGCAGTTAAAACGGTAAACTGCCGGCCATGCTGCCGATTCCGTAATTAAAACGCTTGAAGGACTTTTTAAGCCTGCAATGTGGCAGTATGCGTAATATTGAGGATCCGTTAAGACAATAAAATCAGGTTCAACCTTAGCTTTTAAGAGCGCACGGAGAGCCGTGTCTACGGCAACAACAAGGCATCTGTTTTTTAATTCCTTTAAAACCGGAAGAATTTCTGAAAGGCTGGGGCCTGCACTTACTAAAAGGCACGGAAGGTTTTGAGGGCATTTGTCTTTGTAAATGTTTACACCGTCGAGGAGAGCAAAAGCCTTTAAGTTGCGGCAGCTGTTTTTCAGCCAGAGTGTTGAAAATTTTTCGAGGGTTGCAGTGTTTATTCTTTCTTTCTGACGGTTGCGTTCAATTAAATTATTTAAAAGTGAAAAATATTCTTTTGCGTGGTTTGTCTGCGCTTTGTTTTCTATAACAGCTGTATGAAAAAATCCTCCGGAACTTTCTATCAGCGAAGGAAGAACAGAAATGTCTGCATTCAATAAAAGGATTAGTTTTTTGTGCTTAAAGAGAGCCGAAAAATCTGTAAAGTTTAAGGCAGCAAAAAAATAAAGAGGCTGGGGTTCAACGATTATGATTGTGTCTTCAGGAGCGTTCTTTGCCCACTCAATCGGAGCGTAGCCTAGACCCATCGACAGAAATAGTGCACATTCAGTTTTTTTGTCTTTGTGTGCCTTAAAAATTGACTGGGATTCGCGCAGCGGATTGTAGGCAGAATGTAAATAAAGCGAATTTTCTTTTGCAGTAAGTTCTCCTGATTTTGAGCTCTCGATTGTCCAGAAGTTAAAATCTTTGTTAATGCCGGAGTCGAGGCTGTAAGGTTCTTTTAACTGTTCAAAGAGAGACGGAAAGCGGTTTTTGAAGAGTTCCAGATTTTTATTCCAAAAAGAGTTCAATTTCGCTGTCCTGAGTAAGTGTGGTTCCAGCTTCCGGGCTCTGGCCTGTAACCCAGCCGTCTCCGTTGATTTTGATTTTTAAATCCTTGCGGCCTAAAAGGGGAAGCAGATTTCGTTTTGCCATTCCTGTAAAGTCCGGCATTGTTGAACCGAGTTGAATCGGTTCATCATTTTGAATTTTTATTAATCCTGAATGGGCAAGGCTTGCAGCTCCTCCGCGGCTCATTCCAAGGTGGTCAATGATTGCGCTCGAAGCTTCTGCAATTACTGGAGCTACAATTCTTCCTGCATAAGTTTCGCCCTTGGCTTTTTCAACTACAATGTAGAGAATTATTTCCGGGTCTTCGATCGGGAATATTGCAATACAGTTAGAAATAAAATCAGTTTTTGAATATCCGCCGTTTACCGGGTCTGCCATTTGGGCTGTTCCCGTTTTTACGCCGATTGAAATGTCGCTCAGGTTTGCGCGGGAACCTGTTCCAGTCTGAGCAACTGTCTGCATGCAGCTTAAAATGTATCCGGCAGTTTTTTCGCTTATTATCTGATTTTTGTACGAAGGCGCGTGAATATATTCTTCTACGCCTTCCTGGCTTGTAATCTTTTTTATTAATGTAAGTTGAACAGGGTAGCCGCCGTTTGCAATTGCACTTGCCGCCTGAACCATTTGCAGGGCACTTACAGAAATTTCCTGCCCGATTGCAATTGTCGGTTTTGACCGTGCCGACCAGAATCTGTCGCTTGTGTTTCTTACTGAGCCCTGAGTTTCGCCGGGGAGTTCAATGCCGGTTTTTGAGCCGAATCCAAAACTTCGCAGTCTTGTTAAAAACTGTTCGCTTTCGATTTTTTCTGACATCTGGGCAAGTGCATCGTTGCACGAAAATTTCAAGGCTTCGCGCGCAGTAACCCAGCCGTGGTGGTCAAGACAGGTAATTTTTATGCGTTCTCCGCTTTTTGTCTTACGTTCATAAATTCCATCGCACAGAAAAAGTTCATCTTCCGAAATTGCTCCTGAATCTAAAAAAGAAGAAATTGAAAAAATCTTAAAAACAGAGCCTGGCTCATAACTCTGGGTTGCAGGCAAATCCTTCATTTCTTCAGGGCTTGCCTTTGTGTATTCGTTAAGGTCGGTAGAAGGAAGAGAAATATACGAAAGAATTTCGCCGGTTTTTGCTTCCAGCGCAACAAGCATTAAATTTGCTGCCTGAGTGTTTTTTATGGTTTCTGCCGCAATTTTTTCCAGTTTGAATTGAAGTCCTGCGTCGAGCGTTAAATAAATGTTTTTTCCTGCAACATCAACCGGGGCAGACGGATTTACAGGCGGCGACAAAAGATTCTGCTGAGTGTATTCAATTCCCGCTAAACCAGTTCCTTCGCTTCCCATGTAGCCTATAACCTGGCTTGCAAGTTCTTTTTCCGGGTAAATTCTTCCTGGAATTCTGTCAAAACGGACTGCAGAAAAAAGCCCGTTTTTGTCTGTAATTTCTTTCAGGATTTCGTAATCGTTCTGGTCAATTTTTTTCTTTATATAAACGAAAGAAGAATTTGCTGCCTGAGTAATTGTTGAAGCAAGTTCATTTTCTTCAACTTTTAAAACCGGGGCAAAAAGATGAACAAACTGCGGTAAATCTTTGATTGCAGACGGAGTAACTCCGACATGGTAAAAATTCGTCGAAACTGCGAGGGTTTTTCCGTTTTTGTCAAAAATTGAACCACGCTGCACGAGCGGGGAATATGTTTTTGTTTCTGGAGTTTTTTTTAGTGCTAAAGCGGCGTATTTATAGACAATTAAACCTGTAAATAAGGCTACACAACCGCAAAGCCCGAGAACCCGGCCTTTTCTCAGGTATCCGTTCATTTGCATAAAACTTTTCCAAGCACATTCTTTTTGTTTACAAAACCGTATTCGCGCGAATCAACTGATTCTTCGTAGTTGTCTCCGATTGCAAGAATGTAACCTTCAGGAACGCACTTTATGTCTTTAAAACGCAAATACTGACTTTCTGTCAAAGGAATGTTCTTATCCCCCGTCTTGAGAGTATATAGTTTATCGGTTGAATATTCCAGCGACTGACCTTCTGTTGCAACACAGCGTTTTACTACTATTTTGTTGTTATACAAATAAATAACAACGTCGTTCTGTGCCGGCGACTTCCATTGAACTAAAAGCGACTGTCCGAAAGGTTTTACGATTCCATAGGCAAGTTTGTTTACTACAAGAGTTGAACCGTCGTGGATTGCTCCTTCCATTGAACGCCCGGAAACGTGCAGAACATCAATTACAAAAAGCTTTAGGAAAAGACCAGCCAGAAGTCCGCAGCAGGTAATAAAAATTATAGATTTATTTGTTGAAGATAATTTTGATTGAGACATCTTTTGTCAGCCGTATTTTTTAAGGTAAGACTAATATACAGTATTTTTAGTTCCGATAATAGACGTATGCAGATTATAAGTTATGTCGGCGGAGCTTCGCAAAAAAGAAGCAGAATCAGGACAAAAAATTTCTGGTTAAAGTTAAAGACAAAATCTCCTCGTTTTTCGCAGTTTCCTTATTCATCTCTGGAAAAAGATAGTTCTCTTTCTGTAAAAAAATCGTTTTTTTCTGTTCTTCCAAAAGTGAATTTCTGGTCCCTTGTCCGCCCGGAACGCTTAAAAAGGCTTGTACCTGTCCTGGTTCTCTGTCTTACAGTTCCAGTCTGTACAGTAAAGCTGCGCGAATATTTCAGCTCTTTTACCGGTCCTGTAAAAATGGTTTACGATTTTGAAACGGAAATTCAAAACTTAAATTCTGCAATGGCACAGTTTGCCATGGATTCAACAGACGTAAGCTTTGACGAAGATGGAAACGTTCTTTCTGACGATGGAAAAATTCTTACACCTTCTTCTGTTGGTGTAACAAAATCAATAAGTTTTCAGACTTACAAGGTAAAAAGCGGAGACACAATCAGTTCAATCGCCTTAAAATATGGACTTACAAATATTTCTACGCTGATTTCTGTAAATGGGATCGACAACGTGCGCACCTTAATGGCAGGACAGAAAATCCGCATTCCAAACCAGGACGGAATCGTTCACACAGTTGCAAAGGGAGACAGTTTAAACTCACTTTCCGTAAAATATCATGTGAGTGTTGAAGAACTTCTTGATGCAAATGAACTTACAGACGAAATTCTTGCTGTTGGAAAAGAACTTTTTATTCCTGGAGCCAGAATGGAATCTTCAGCCTTGAAAAAGGCAATGGGCGAACTTTTTATTTCTCCAATTGCCTCAACTTACAGACTTTCGAGCTATTTTGGCCGCCGTGCAGATCCTTTTACAGGCGTTGCTTCAAACCACACAGGAATCGACATGGCCTGCCCGACTGGAACTCCGGTAAATGCAACAATGAGCGGAAAAGTTGTCTACGTTGGCTGGAGCAATATTTTTGGAAATTACGTTATTATAAATCACGGGAACGGTTATCAGACGCTTTACGGACATATGTCAAAAACGCTCTGCCGTTCGGGGCAGAATGTAAGCCAGGGAACGAGAATCGGGCTTGTAGGTTCAACAGGATATTCAACAGGTCCTCACCTGCATTTTACGGTTTATAAGAACGGAAAACTCGTAGACCCGCTGAGCCTTTTAAAGCGTTAGATATGGGAGAAAAAAATGACAAGAGTTTGTGTTTGCGGTGGCTGTGGAAGAACGATTGACAATGAATTTCTGTATTGCCCGTGGTGCGGACAGGAAAAAATGTACAATAAAAAAGACGCTTTAGAAGCCGTTTTTAAGGAACTTGAAGAAAAGCAGGCACAGGAACGTGCAAGACAGGTTGCAAAACTTGAGCAGGAACTCGACAGCCTTGAACATGAACTTTCGATTCTTGCGTTGAGCGTGGAGATGGCTAAGTGAACAAAAAAATTAGTTTCAGCGGAATTTCTGTTTTTTTTGCAGCAGTTTTTTTACTTTCTGCAGAAATTCAATTTGAAAAACCAGAACTCAATTCTCAGGACAAAATTCTCTTTTCTGTAAACCACAATATAAGCGGAGAACCGTCTTATTCAACTGCGTTTATGGGAGATGCAAGGGACTTCAGTTCAACAAAAATCTTAACCTGCTATCCAGAAAAACTTGAACTTTTATCTAAAGGTGCTGTTTTACAGGTTCGTAACCGCTGGGGAACTGCGCGCTGGTCGGTTGCAGATTCAAACCTTTCGTGGGTTGTAAAAAAAGAAGAAATTCCGGTTACGGGGGAATTGCAGGTTCCTCAAAGTGTAAGCCCTGATGGAAAATGGATCTGTTATGTAAAAAAAACTGATGCAGCAGAAGGAAAATTAGTTTTAAAAAATGCTTCTACAACCCAGGAAACAGTCCTCGTAGAAAAATGTACGATTGACGGAGAACGTGTAAGGGTTGAATGGAACCCGGACAGTTCAAGCCTTCTTTACGAAAAAAACGATACAGTCTATTTCTGCGAACCAAAGGCAGAATTTCAGAAAATTCAACTTGCAGAAGAATTCCGCAGGATTGGCAAAGGAAGCATAAACTGCGTTTTCTGGGCAAATTCAAAAACCTTAATCTACATAAACCGCGACCTTATTTACAGAATCAGTTCTTCTGAACTTTACACGCGCGGACTTTATTCTTCCGTAATTGAACCTGGAACAGTCTGCGGCCGCCTTCCTGTATTTTTTGACGAAAGACACGACAGTTTTGCTGTAAACCATGACGCAACTTCCTTAGTTTTTATTCAGGCGAACAAAATAGTAAATGTTTTTGATTTAAATTTCACTGGCTTTGAATATGTTACTCCTGTTGTTTCAAAACCAATAACAGACGCCGGCGGAACAATCGTAAATTCAAAAATATTCTGGACTAGTGCCCTGCGCTGCATTTTGTGGGTCAATTTTATAAATTACGAAACCGGTGCACAAAAGTCAGCATTTTACAGTCTTTCAGATTCAATAAAACTTTTAGCAACAGTGGACACTTCTCAGGAACCGGCAGCTTCTCCAGACGGCAGAAAGCTCTGCTTTGCTCAGGGGGCAAGCCTTTTTGTCTACGATGCAGACACCTGGACTTTAATTGAACGCTTAGACGGCGAAAAAATAATTTCGTATGCGTGGTGCGATAATTCTTCACTTTACGCAGGCGGAGTTTCTACAGTAAAAAAATGGAATCTCGGAAAAACGGACGAAAAAACGCGGATTTTATTTTTGTCGGCAGGCAGCAATGTTTTCTGGTATTCGGACACAGCAGTAATGGCAGAAGATCCTGTTAAAAAAGGAATTTTTTATGAATACGACGAAATTTCTTCTTCCTGGACAAAAAGCCTTGTAACACGACCAGAAAGCAGGCCTTTAGTTCAAAACGGAAGGTTCCGCGTTTTTACGGGAACTGCAGAAAACTTAAATTTCAGCAATGCGCTTTATGTGCGCACTCTTTCCGGCAAGGCAGAAACAAGACCGTATTTTGCCCAGACTTCCACAAAAGTTGAACAGCCGAAAAAAATAGTTCTTGCAATCGACGCCCTCGACGATTCTTCCGGATTAAGCCAGATTCTTTATGTGTTAAAAAAATACAATGTTCCTGCAACGTTCTTCTTAAATGGTGAATTTATCCGCCGCTACCCGAAAGAGTCAAAACAGATTGCAAAAAGCGGATACGAATGTGCTTCAATGTTTTTTACGACTGTAGACCTGACTGCAAAAGGTTTTGTTGTTGACGAAGATTTTATCCGCCGTGGTTTAGCCCGTAACGAAGATGAATTTTTCCAGGCAACTGGAAGTGAACTGAGTCTTTTGTGGCATGCGCCTTTTTATCATTCAACAAAAGAAATAAAGACAGCGGGCGAAAAATGCGGATACCGTTATGTAGAAGCAGGGCGGTTTAACTTAGACACAATTACGCTCGAACAGGCTTCTCACGGTAAGCCGGGCTATCTTTCGGGCACAGAGCTTGTAAGTTTTTATGCACAGAATGCGGCAGACGGTTCTGTAATTCCGGTAAGCACGGGAATTTCCACAGGAAGCCGCAGCGACTATCTCTACGAAAAGTTAGATTTACTGATAAGTGCCCTTTTGTCGCAGGGTCACAGGATCGTAAATTTTAAGGATTTGTAGATTTTTTACGAGCCATTGCAAAGGTAAATGTCGGTATTGTGCAAATACCCCCCCCATTTTATATAAAACGTGTTATATCCTTGTTATAACAAAAAAAACTTGGGGGAAAATATGAAAAAAATGTTTAAGGCAATTGCAACAATAGCTGCAATTCTTTCAATGGCAAACTTCGTTGCCTGCAAAAGCGACGACGACGGTGGCAGCGGTGGCAGTGGTACTGAAACTGTAAACCTTGCTGGAACTTACTGGGTTGTGGAAGATGAGGAACATACAGACGGTAATGCAACAGTAAAATTTACAAACGAATCTTATATTTACATTAAAGACGGTTCAAACGGTACATTATCACAGATTGAAGCCTGGGATTTTACGACAGAGGAATCTAAAACTTATACTTCTTCAAGTTATGTAGATACAGCATTTACATACACCGTAACAGATTCTGGCATAACAATTACTTCTGGTACAGACACTGCAACTGCAATACTTTCAGAAGACGGTAATTCAATTACAGTAACAATAACAGTTGCCGGCGAAACAGTAAAATCTGTATATAACAAAGCAACCGCAGCTCCAGAAAAAGCAACACTTGTAGTTACAGTAACGTCATCTTCTACAGAAGAGGAAACGAGTGACAAAATTAATTTGACAGTAGATATTACAAGTCTTGATTTTACTGAAACAACAACAGGTCTTAAAAATACAGCAGATTCTGGAAAAAACGGAACGTTCATGATTCCTGCTACAACAACAATTCTGGATGTTCTTACTCCTGCAAAAGACGATAAAGCTTACTGGTATACAGACAAGGCTCTTACGAAAATTGCAGCTTTGCAGTTAAACGGTGAGGGCGAATTGAAGTTTACACTTTCGGGAGCAGCAACTGTAAAAGTTAGTTTCCTAAGTACTGGCGACTCTAATACATCTGCTATTACTGTAAATGGAACACAAAATTCCGTAACAGGTAAAACTGCAACTGAGTTCACTTGGGAAATTACAGCCGCAGGTGACTACACAATTGCCAGCACAGGTACTTCTAACGCTCGCATTACAGCACTTTCAATAGTTGAAAAATAAAGTCGAAGTAACAGAATAGTTTATTTGTGTACTAAAAACGTCATTCCTGAGCAAAGTCGCCGAAGGCTAAGCAATTCAGCATGACACTTCTATTTAACCCCTGGATTTTAGCGCAAAATCTAAAACCCCGGGGCTTTTTTTTTACCCAAAATTCTATCTTAAGCGCAGCTCTGCGAGTTTGCCCCAGAACTGTCCCCATGGGCCTGCTTTCTGCACCGTGCGGTCTGCTGTTAACGGGACTGTTTCCAGGACTGTTTCGCCTAGTTTGTATTGGATCTGACCGTAAATCTGGCCGGCTTTTGTTCCGCCGTAAATGCTTTTTGGGATCTGTACATGGGCGGTAACGTTTTCTGCTTCTTCTAAGGCGGTTCCTGCGCTTATGTGCGGCACTGTAATTGTGTTTGTCCAGGCCGGTACAAGGTTTACAAATTTTTCTTTTGCGCCTGGAGTTGCAATCGTGTAGTTTTGGGCTGCATGCTGCCATGGTTTATAGTCTGCAAAAGAAGAAAATGCCCATTCCATCATTGTTGTTCCGTCTTTTACCCGGTAAAAGTTCCCCTGTTTTGAGCCAACACCCGGGCCTTTTAATGTTACAGACAAAAATCTTACGCCACTTCGTTCTACCGTTAAGGCAAGGTTGTAGCCGCTTTCGTAGATAAAGCCTGTTTTTAATCCGTCGCAGCCTTCCATTTTTCCTAAAAGCGGGTTTGTGTTGCGCTGGTAAACTGCCATGCTGTCGCCCTTTGCTTTCTGCCAGCTTGGAAGGTTTTTTTCGAGCGGATAGCTGATTTCTTTCTGGCTGTGGTAGTCAGTTAAACTCTGCGGGTAGCGGTTAATGTAAATGCGGCAGAACTCTGCAAGTTCGCGGGCTGTTGTTACGTTTTTTTCTGAATATCCGCTTGGCTCTTCAAAATGAGTGTGCTTTAAGCCTAAGGCCTGGGCTTCGTAGTTCATGCGTTCAACAAAGGCTTTTGTGCTGCCGGAAATTTTATATGCAAGTGCCAGGGCTGCGTCATTGCCGGAAGCAACTGCGAGTCCTGTTAAAAGTTCGCGCACGGTTACAATGTGTCCCTGTCCTAAAAACATTAAACTTGCGTCTGAAGGCATGTTTATTGACCAGCTGTTTTCCGGCGGAGCAACAAGATCGTCTAAGGTGAGTGTGCCGGCTTCGATTTCTTTAAAGACAATGTACATTACAAACAGTTTGGTAATTGAAGCAGGTGGAATTACTTCGCCGGCATTTTTTTCAAAAAGAATGCAGCCGTTGCTTGCGTCAACAAGGATTGCAGAGCCTGAATCTACATCTAAAGCAGCTTCGACAATCGGGTAAGGAAGAGGCTTTAGGCTCTGGCTGCGGTTAAGCTGAAAATTCTGGTCAAGGACAGCATTTAAAGAAGTCTGCTGTTCCATGGTTAAAGGTTTTATTTTTTTTACATTAAAAAATGAAGAAGACCAGATAAAAAAAGAAAAAATTCCTGCAAGAATAATAAAAAATACAGAAAAACAGACAATAAGTTTTGTTTTTTTAGGATTGGAAGGAACATTGTTTAGATTTGCTTTCATAAAAAATATTTTAAGATATAGCAAAAAAATGTTCTATGGAAGGCGTATAAAGATGCTGGTACAGGTTCAGCATGACAGAAGCGCGGTAGGGATTGCAGGTGCGTGCGCAGCACGTTGCGAAGCAATGAAGCGAACAGCGGAACCCCGGAAAGCCCGACGGCAACAGCGTTGCCGGACCGCCCGGGCTTTGCACCTGGATATTTATAAAAATGTAAAAAAGGTTTATACTGACTGAATGAAGAAAACTTTTGTGGCGTCTTTTTTGATTTCAGCTTTTTTTTGTGGATTTTTTTTTACGGGCTGCAACCTTAAGTCGCAGAATGCGGACACATTTGTAATCTGGACTGACCGCAAGGAATTTGTTTCTTATACAGAACTTTTTAATTCGATTCAGGATAAAACCAAGGCAATAATTGTCTATAAAGACAGACTTGCCCTTTCGCTTCCGCCGGAAAAAGACGAAGAAAAACCGGATTTAGTTGTCGGTTCGTGGCTTAAAAATTCCAAGACAAGAAAACTTTTCAGGCCTCTCGACAGCATTTTAAGCCAGGACAGCATTGATTCTTCTACGATTTATTCTCCTCTGCTTGAATATGGCCGGCTTGCCGGTAAACAGTTTCTGCTGCCTGTAAGCTTTAACCTTCCGCTTCTTATTTTTTCTTCAAAAAACGAAGATAAGATTCAAAGTCAGTATTCGCTTTCGATTGAACAGGTAAAGGAAATTGCAGGCGAATTCAATGCAAAAAACAAACAGGGCTTTTACACTCAGATGGGCTTTGCTCCTTCCTGGGACGACAATTTTTTATACGAAGTTACAAAAGAATTTGGTCCGTGCTTTAAGCATAAAGGAACTTCTTTTACCTGGGATTCTGCAAAACTGGAAGAGGCTGTCTCTTATATCCGCGACTGGACAACTCAAAAAAATACAGATTCTACGGCTGAGCAGGATTTTGAATTTAAATATCTTTACACTCCAAAATACCGCCAGATTGCAGCGGAACGCACTCTTTTTGCATATACGACGAGCAGTTCACTTTTCAGGATTTCTTTTGAACAGCTTGGCGACATTGATTTCAGATGGCTTTCGGTAAAGGGTGGAATTCCTGCAGAAGACGACATTGTCTGCATGGCTCTTTATAAAAGTGCAAAAAAGCCGCAGCAGGCAGAAGATTTTATTAAATGGTTTTTTCAGGAACAGAACCAGAAACTTATGCTTGAACGCTCTGCTAAAATGAAGCTCGATACAATAACTTTTGGAATTGCAAACGGTTTTTCGAGCGTAAAGGGCGTAAATGAGCATCTTTTTCCGGCATATTACAGAAGCCTTCTTGGAAACCTTCCGGCAGAAGACAAAATTGTTGCTCCGGAAATTTCTTCGAGCAGGTGGCAGAGCATTAAGGAACGCGTAATTTTTCCGTATTTGAACGGAGCAATAAAAACAGATTCAACAACGCCGGGACCGTCAATGGAAAGTCTTTTGAATACCTGGCTGAAGCAGTTTGAATAAAGGGCATCTGGTAAAAAATCATTTTCAATGCTTTTTTTAAGATGCCTGCGAATTTTCAGAGTTACCTCTAAAAATTAAGGATTGAGGAATTATTTATGAGTGAGCTTTCTATTTCACAGGATGAATTAAACAGACTTTTACAGGCTGAACGGGCAGAAAAAAAAACAATAAAACCAAGATTTTCGTTTAACCGCGAAAAACTGATGCAGAATTCAACTTATACAAAAGAAGAAATTAAAGTAGAACTTGACACTTTAGGCGTAACAGTAAGGCAGGAAGAAGTAGACAGACTTTTAGGCAAAGATTAGTGCGACGTCCTGTCGCGACAAGAAACTTTGTTTCTTGCGGTCAATTGACTTAATGCGCCGTCCGTGGCGCACATTGCAGAAAATAATCATAGAGATGCACTATGTAATTGCCGCCACGGATGGCGGATGCAGACGGGCAAAAACTCGACATTCGAACTTATATTAAAAATTCTAAACATTGAATTGCAGATTCCGAAAATCTAAATAGAAGACTTTTTTGTTTTCTATTTATGAGGTTTTTGGTTATGGTCAATTCTATTTCTTTAAATGCTTATTCTTATGGTGGAATTGTAAGCGGCAGTTCTGGAAAACTGTACGTACCTGTAAATCCAAGTGCCGTTATTTATTCGCAATTTGACCACATTTCAGGCGTTGCTTCTTCAAACCCGGACAGGGGCGTTTCTGTAAGCAAGATTCATATATTGAATTCGCTTTTAAATCAGCTTATTACAATGCGCGGTCAGGCAAAGGTAAAGCTGGAAGACGACGGTTCAATGAGCGAAGACCAGATGGAAAACTTAATCCAGAATTATCAGTCGCAGATTCAGGCCGAAATAGAAAAATCAAGAAATTCAGGTTATGGACTGGCCGGCGTTCAACCGCAGAACGGTCAGCTTTTAGACATGTTTGTTTAGAACAGATTTTTAATTAACCTTAATTTCGAGTTTTAAATAAATAGCTGAATGTCGAGATTATTTTATGAAAAATGTCAAATAGCCGTAGGAGAGGTTCTGACACAAACGCACTTTGCGCTTGTCGCAACCGTGCGGCTTGCTGGCAGGTTCTCGACGAGAGGCTATTTGATATGTTTTTATTGAAACTCGACATTCGAACTAATTAAGATGAGATTTCAGAAAGTAAAACTGGAATCTCATCTGTTTTTAGCAGTGCTTAAATATTAGCTCCACAAAAGCCACAGAACTACTGCTGAAGCTGCTGTTGTAATTATTGTAAAACTGCCACCGACTTTGAGCCATTTTGCAAATGACATCGGGTAGCCTTCGTTTTTTACAATTCCCATTGCAACGACGTTGGCACTTGCTCCAAACGGCGTTAAGTTGCCGCCGAGACATGAGCCTACTAAAAGTGCGAACATAAAAAGGTCGCTGCCCATTCCAAGTCCCTGTGCCATCTGCTGTGCAACCGGAAGCATTACCATAATGTAAGGAACGTTGTCTACAAAGCCTGAAATAAGGATACTTACAACGAGAATTACGACAAAACTCATAAATTCGCTGCCACCGCAGAATTTTACGAGGAAGGCTGCAAAGTCGCTTAAAAGTCCGACGCCGCTGATTGCCCCTACAACAACGAAAATTCCCATTAAAAAGAAAATTGTTTCCCAGTCGAGTTCTTTTATGAGCTGCCAGATTTCTTTTTTAGATTTTTTCTGATTTGCCGAATACCACAAAATGCCGACTGCTGCCAGAATTATTACGAACAGTCCTGAAGAAAGGTTCATTATTGCTTCTGGAATGAATCTGGAAAGAGCCGGGCTTATAAAAGAAAGAAGGGCGAGTCCGAAAATCATTGCGAGCATTAAAAATGCTGGAAAAGTTGAAATTACATCTTCGCCATCGACCTTTGTCTTTTCCTTTAATTTAGAGAAAATACAATAGAAGAAAACACAACCTGCTAAAAGTCCTGTCTGAACAACAAAGAAGATTGAAAGTTTGCCTTCGTGAATAAAAAAGTCGTTAAAATTGTAGTTTGCTGCTGCTGCAAAAATCATGCTTGGAGGATCACCAACAAGGGTTGCTGTTCCTTCGAGGTTTGACATTACTGCAAGACCTACCATGAACATTGTCGGGTTCATTTTTAGTTTTTTGCACAGACTCAAGGCGATTGGTGCCATTACAAGAACTGTTGCAACGTTTTCTACAAAGATAGAAATAATTCCTGTCATTGCAAGGATTAAGACGATTGCAACTCCTGTTGAAGGCGCAATTGCAACGAGTATGTCTGCAATTTTTGCCGGAACTTTTGAATAAAGAAAGAGGGCTGCAATTGTCATTGCGCCGACGTAAATCATTAAAACGTTCCAGTTGATTAACGAAGAAAATGCATTCGTAAGTGCAAATAGTCTTGTTGTTTCTGCCGTGCCTGCATTAAAAATTACGCCGGGAAAAGCGGTTCCAAGGGCAATGCACAAAATGCCTGCAATGGTCGTAAACCAAACTTTCTTATCCTGAAAAACAATGACAAGTGCATACATTAAAACTGCAACTGCCAGAATAAGCCATTTTAATTCCATAAAAACTCCTTAATCTTCTATGTCGCCATCCATGGCGACCATTGCGCAAAAAAATAATCACAACAAATGGAGCGTTAGACGCCGTAGCCACGGATAGCCCGGTTCTAAATTAAAACGGCGGGCTAAAAACCCGCCGTTTTAATTTAGAATGCGCCCGAAAAAAATTACATATTATCTGCACATTCGTAGATTGCATCGTAAACTGTCTTTATCTGTGTTTTTTCTATGCTTGAAAAAGCTACACGCAGAGTTGACGAGTCGATTGAAATTGTTCCAATCTGTTTTTCGTGCAGAATCTTTTGTCTCAAGGCTTCTGCATCAACTTTTGTGTGGAAACTCATAAAATATCCTGAGTTGAACGGAAGTGCTTCGAGATTTTTACTTGTGTGAGTTGTTACGTATTTTTTAACTTCTTCGTAGCGTTCTTCGAGAATTTTGCGGAATTCTTTTTTCTGTGGTTCTGTTGAAGAATCTGCAAATGCGTGCAGTGCAATGCTCTGGCTTGGAGAAGATGAACAGCTTACTGATGAACGGATAAGTCCCATGAGCTTTTTTTCGAGTGCCTGGTAATGTTCGTCTGTTAAGCCCTTTCCTCCGAATGTTAAAAATCCTGTGCGGAATCCCCAGACAAAGTCTTCTTTTGTAGGACCGTCGATTTTTACTGCAAGTACGTTTTCGTGAAGGTCGGCAAATTCTGCAAAGAGTGACTGCGGATAAATGTCGTTTTCGTAGTTTAATCCAAAATATGCGTCATCGTCCCAGACTAAAACCTTTGCACCTTTTTCTGCTGCATCGCGGACGATTTTTACAATCTGTGCTGCTTCGGCATTTGTCGGTGAATAACCGCTCGGGTTCTGCGGAAAGTTAAGGAGAATGCGTACAAATCCTGTTTCTGCTTCTTTTTCTACTGCTTTTTTGAATGAAACAAGGTCAAAACCGTCATCTGCAAATAGATTGAATGTGTGCAAAGATGAATTGCGTCTTGTTTCTACAATTAAAGCGTAGTTGTCCCAGCTTGGATTCGGGCACAGAAGAGGTTTGTTTTCGTCAAGGAAAAGGTCTGCAAGGTAAGAAATTCCTGCTGTAAGCCCCGGCACTACAACCGGATTTGAAATTGATTTGCCCTTTAAGCCTGGATTTTTCTTGTAGATAAAATCTTTCCAGAGTGTGCGGAGGGCTGGATTGCCGGCGGTCGGTGCATAGCCGACGAGTTCTCCTGCTGACAATTCCGGTGCATATTTATGCACTGATTCAAGAATTGCAGGCTTGCCATCGATAAGAGTAGTGCCGATTGTGGCATTTGCTACTTTTCCGAGTGTTTTTGCTTCTCCTCCCTGTGCAATAATGCCTTTTGGAAAGAAGATCCTTGTTCCCAGGTCAGAAAGCAGTTCGCCTGGAGTTGTGTTTTTTAGAACTGTGTTCAATTCTTGTGCTAACGGATTCAACATGATAAAGTAGTTTATCGATTACATATTGGTGCGTCAATCATGATGCACGACACAAAATGCATAAATATACAGTTTTGGGCTTAAAAAATGGATAAAAATAATATCAATTCAACCTTGGAAGAACTTGATGCGGCATATGATACTTTATTCGAAAACTGCCGTAAAATCGTAGAAGAATGCAGGGCAGAATCTGCAAAACGACTTGTAGGTCAAAAGCACGTAATTGATGCAATTCTTACTTCCATTATAACCGGCGGACACCTGCTTTTGGAGGGCGTTCCGGGACTTGCAAAAACTCTTGCCGTTAATACTTTTGCTGAATTTTCCGGTCTGGATTTTAAGCGTATTCAGTTTACTCCAGACCTTCTTCCTGCTGACGTAAGCGGAACTTTAATTTATGAACAGAATACAGGTAAATTTTCTGTGCGCAAGGGACCTGTTTTTACAAACATTGTTCTTGCCGACGAAATAAACCGTGCGCCTGCAAAAGTTCAGTCGGCTTTGCTCGAAGCCATGGCAGAACGCCAGGTTACAATCGGCGACGAAACTTATCCTTTGCCGGAACCTTTTTTAGTGTTTGCAACTCAAAACCCTATTGAACAGGAAGGAACCTACAACCTGCCGGAAGCAGAACTCGACCGTTTTCTGTTAAAAGTTCTTGTTGACTATCCCGGAGCCCAGGAAGAAATTCAAATCGTAAAAACTGCAGGAAAAGCAAATTCAATAAAAGTGAATAAAGTGCTTACTTCTGCAAAAATTAAGGAATTGCAGTCTGCTTACGAAAAAACAGTCTGTGCCGATAAGATTGTTGAATATATCGTTAACATTGTTTCTGTTACTCGCAACCTTAATAAAGGACGTCGTACAGACTTTTCTAAATATATTTCGTTTGGTGCTTCTCCTCGTGCAGGAATTGCAATGCTGCAGTGTGCAAAAGTTCAGGCATTGTTTGCAGGCCGTTCTTTTGTTCTTCCTCAGGATGTAAAAAGCTGTGCTGCAGATGTTCTGCGTCACCGTCTTGTTCTTTCCTACGAAGCTGCTGCCGACGGAATTACTGCCGACGACATTATTTCTAAAATCTTAACCTTTGTTCCTGTTCCCTAAAATTTGCTGGCCAGGTGAGATGAATGTCAAAAATCCTTGACGAAAATAAAAACGGACTCGTAAAAAAAGCTTCTCTCTTAAATCTTTCTGCAAAAACCCTTGCCGACAGTTTTAAATCGGGTTGTTTTAAATCCGTTTACCGCGGACAGGGAATTGAATTTTACGGAGTGCGCGACTACAACTGCGGCGACAACGTGCGTTCAATTGACTGGAACGTTACTGCAAGAATGGGCCGCCCTTTTATTAAACTTTACGATGAAGACAGGGAACTGCAGGTTTTCTTTGTGCTTGACCGCTCTCTTTCCATGTTTTCAAGTTCAGGAAAGCAGACCAGACTTCAAGCAGCTTCTCAAACTGCTGCCTTACTTGTGCTTGCCTGTCTTTTAAATAATTCCTCTATTGGAGCTGTTCTTTTTGACGGAAGAATTCAATTCAGCACAAAAGCAAAGTCCGGGCGCGACCATGCAATGATGATTTTAAGTCATCTGGATCAGATGCAGGAAAAAATGACAAAAGGTTCTGCACTTGCTTCTGCCTTAACCGGTACAATTAAAATGCTTAAAAAACGTTCAATGGTTTTTGTAATTTCGGACTTCAGAACAGAAGGATACCAGGAGCCGCTTGCGCGTCTTGCCGTAAATAACGACGTAATAGCAATAAAAATTACCGACCAGCTCGACAACGAACTGCCTCAGATTGGAACAGCTTTTTTTGTTGACCTTGAAAGCGGTTTTCAGCAGAAAATTCCTACGGCTTCTAAGGCATTTAAAAATGCATGGTTAAAAGAAAGCCGGCACAGAAACGACGTCTGGAAGGAATTCTGCGTAAGGCACGGAATTGCACCTTTGATTTTATCTACAGAAGAAGATCCTTTTCTTTCGTTGAACCGTTTTTTCCTTTCGCGGAGAAAAATATGAAAAAAGTTTTTTTATCTTTGTGCGTGTTTTTTTTTACGCTTTCTTTGTTTGCGCAGAATGAAAATTCTTCAATCCAGATTCTCCTTCCAAAAACAGCCTATACTGGCGACCGCTGTGAACTAAAATATATTTTTCGTACAGATGCTGATCTTTTGGGAGAACGTTCACAGGGTAAAACGATTCAGTCTTTGGAATTAACGACAGATTTTGCAGCTTTTAACAGACTTGAACAAAAATGCCAGGTTTACAGGGCAACTCTTGAACATTCCGGATTTGAATACACTCTGACTGTTTTTTTTATTCCGTGGCAGAGCGGAATCATTGATTTTCAGCCTTTTGATCTTGCCGGTCTTGTGCGCAAAAGTCTGAACATAAACTCTTCCGGCCCGGTTTTTTCTGTTGATTTAGCTCCGGTTACGATAAATTCACTTGCCCAGAAAATGGGCGTTACGAGCCTTTGTCCTTCTAAAGGCCCTGTGATTTTGCCGGGAACAACTTTTCTTCTTGTCGTTCTTGCAGCCTGCGTTATTGCCTGCCTTGCCTTTGTTGTTTTTGTGATTTCAAAAATTCCTTATTTTATTTCTTACCTTATTTCTGGAAGAAGGCGAAGGCAGTTAAAAAAGTCTTACAGACAGACTGAACGGCTTTTTAAGCGGAGCCTTAAACAGAAAATCGACGACGCTTTGTTTTGTCAGCAGATTTCTACAGTCCTGAGACTTTTTCTGTCGGAACGTTTTGACAGTGATTTTATGTTTTTAACTGATGACAGGCTTGCTTCTAAATTTGAAGAAATTACCTGCGGTTCAACGGATGAACTTCAATCCCTTGCAATTGGGGATGTTGTTGAAGTTTTGCAGAGATGCAGTTACATTCGCTTTGCAAAAGATTCAATTGATTCAAAAAAACTGCCGCGCCCTTTATACGAAACTGAACTTGCAGAAGGCGAAAGGGAACTGCTTGTAAGGCGTTGTCTTGAAGCTGCCCGAATTTTTACTTTTGAAAATTCAAAAAACTCCTGTGAAGAAGGTGAATCAAAATGATGAGTTTTGAAAATCCTGTTGCCTTTGTTTTTTTAGCACTGATTCCTCTTCTGTTTATTTTTAGAAAATTAAAATTATTCAAGAAAACAGCCTTTCCGATTGTTCTGTCGGACTGGAACGGAAAGAATTTTGTCTGGAAAAGCCGTTCCCTCCAGTTTTCTGTTTTTATGGCAACAGCTTTCTGCGTTGCTGGTTTTGTGTTTCTTGTCTGTTCTCTTGCAAATCCTGTAATTCAACAGCAGGAAAAAGTTTATACTTCAAAAGGTGCGGACATTCTTTTTGTTTTAGACACAAGTCCTTCTATGGCTGCCCGTGATATTGCAAATATGACCCGCCTTGAATCTGCCCAGCAGGGAATTCACACTTTGGTAAAAAACAATCGCGGAGCTGCCTTTGGGCTGGTTGCAATGGCAAGCGAAGCGGCTTCTCTTGTTCCGCCGACAGTTGACCATGATTTTTTTCTTCAAAGGCTGGATTCTCTTGTAATTGGCGGACTTGGTGAAGGTTCTGCTTTAGGGACAGGTTTGAGCAGTGCAGTTTATCATTTAATTGCGTCTAACGCGCCAAAAAAATGCATAGTTTTAATTACAGACGGCGAAAACAATGCCGGTTCAATTCACCCGGAAACTGCTGCCCGCCTTGCTGCAGACAATGGAATTACACTTTACATTTTTGGAATCGGTACAAAAGGTTCTGTTCCAATTGAATATGTAGATCCTCAGACTGGAAAAGTTCATGCCGGTTATTATGACTCGGACTTTGACAGTTCTTCTCTTGAACAGCTTGCCTACATTGGCGGTGGCCGTTATTTTGGAATTGAATCCACACTCGAACTTGCAGAAAGCCTTGATTTAATCAGCCGTAAAGAAAGTGTTTCGCAGAGTTTTCATTACAGGGCGCAGATAAAGGAACTTTATTCTTATTTTTTAATTTTAAGTGCAGTCTTTTTCTTCTGTTCGTGGATTGTGCACCGTATATTTTTGCGGGAGATTTTGTAATGATTTTAGTTGAACGTCCTTTTGCATTCTTATTTCTGCTTTTGCTGATTCCCTTTGTTTTGTGTGATTTTTACCGTTACAAAAAAGTTGTAAAAAGTCTTGGAATCATCAACTTAATGAACAATTTGAAGCAGGAAAAGTCTTATTCGCATTACGCAAAATCTGTTTTTTTAAGAACGGCACTTCGTTTTTTTGCGTGCGTTTGTGCAGTTTTTGCTTTTGCAGGCCTTTCGTGGGGAACAAAGGTTGTGCCGGTTCAAAAAAGCGGAGATGCAGTTGCCCTTGTTTTTGATATTTCTTACAGCATGAATGCAACCGACGCTCCCGGTGGTTTAAGCCGGCTGGATGCAGTAAAAAACTATGTTCATGAACTTTTAGAGAGAATGGAAGGAACAAGCGTAAGTATTGTTCTTGCAAAGGGCGACGGAGTTGTTGCAGTTCCTTTGACAGATGACAGAAACAGCATAGATTCAATTTTAAACAATCTTTCTCCATTGCTTATGACAGCAGGCGGTTCTTCAATCGGAAAAGGAATAACGTGTGCAATCCAGTCTTTTTCTAAAAATTCCAGCCAGAATTCGCATATCTGGGTTTTTACGGATGGAGATGAAACAGACAATCTTTTAGTTCCTTCGCTCGAAGACGCTGCGCGTTTTGGATTTCCTGTTACGATGGTTGGTTTTGGAACGGCAAAGCCTGTAGAAGTTACAGCCGGCGACGGAGTTACAAAGGTAAAGACTTTTTTGAATGCCGGAAAAATGATTGATGCAGCAGCCTCTGCCAGTAAAAAAATTCTTTCGCCGAAAAAGTTTGGAAGGGCAGAAAATTCAATAACTTATGTTGCTGCCGATTCCGAAGGTTCTGCCTACGTTTTGTTAAATCAGCTTTCGGATAAAAAAATATCAGGAGAAACTTTTGAAGTTCAGCGGCTTTCGCACCATAAAATGTTTATTTTTCTTTCCATAATATTTTTTGTTTTTTCATTTATTGCTTCTGAGCTTGACTTTGCTCATCTGTTTAATTCAAAAAAACTTTTTATTGCCGGCGTTTTTGTTTTTAGTTTTTCGTTTATGTCGTGCAGGTCTCAGAAAGCTTCTGTTCTTGCCGGAAACTTTGACTGGCTCGAAAAAAAATATCAGAGCGCAACAGCCCGTTTTTTGCGTTCGTATAATAATGCAAAACTTGAAGAAGACAATCTTACTGCCGATTATTGCAGTTATAATCTGGCTGCAACCTATATTATGCAGGAAGAATACGAAGCTGCCGTTGTGCGTCTTGAACAGGTTTCGCCACAGGAAGATCAGAAACTGCAGACAGCGGTTTTTTATAACCTTGGAATAATTGCAGGCCGGAACGGAGACTTTGAACTTTCGCGTGAATATTTTAAGAAAGCGGTTTTAGCAGATTCTTCAAATATGAATGCAAGGCTTAACCTTGAATTTGTAATGCAGCAGCTGGAAAGCAGGCAGGCAAAATCTGCAGAAAAAGAAATGACAGCCGTGAGTGTGGATAAAAACGGAGGAACGCTTTCAAATGCGGTCTTTACATTAATTCAACAGGAGGAACAGGAACGATGGCAAAAACTTCAGTCAAACAAAAAAGATTCCTCTGTCGTGGATTATTAATACTTTTAGTTTTGATAAACGGATTTTCTGTAAATGCAAAAACGCCTTCACCGTCTGCAATAAGAAGATTAAGGGTTGAACCGGATTCCCAGGCTTTTTTTACGGCTCAGGAAAATGGTTTTACGTTAAAAATTCCTGGAACCGACCCGTTTCTTGTTCAGACTGATTTGCCTCAGCTCCCTGAAGGAATTCAGCTTATAACTTCAAAAAAAGAAGAATATGTGAGCGAAAAAGGCGAACGTGGAACTCTTGTTCATCTCTGGTTTACTTTTAAGGAAACCGGCCCGGTCCGCCTGCCTCCGTTAATCGTAATTGTTGATGAACGGACATTCTATCTTCCGTTTGGAGATGTAACTGTTTTTGAAAATCCGAATTTAATAAGTCCTCAGCTTCTCGTTGATTTTATTTCCGGGGCAAAGTTGAACCGTTCAAATGGAGAAATAAAGGTTTACGAAGCAGTTGCAGGTCAGGAAATTATTTATGAACTTAAATTAAAGTATTTTTCGCAGATTCTTTCTTTTGACTGGAAACTTCCAAAAGATTCACTCTTTAAGGAATTAAACCGTTCAGATTATGCACATGGAAAAACTGCAGGAAGAAATTTTTCTGACCAGGCTTTGAGCATTGCGCAGTTCAGCTGGAAACCTCTTGTTCCAGGTGAATACATAATGCCGCAGGTTACAGTTTCGGCAGTTGCATACAACGGAAGCACCCGCACTTTAAATGTTCCGCGGATTGTAATAAAAGTTGTCCCGGAAGAAAAGCACTCAGAAAAAGCTGCAGACACAGAGTCACAGCAGAAAGTCTTTAGTTCAGCCTTTACTCAAAAACAGTCTTCCGTTTACCAGGAAACTAAAAGCGAATTTTCTAAAGAAGATTCAAAAAAACTTGCAGAACTGCGGACAAAAGAAAAGAATTCTTTATTTTTTAGAAAAGCGCGTGCAGAGCGTGCAGAATTTGAACTTTTGCACGGACTTTCGGTTTCAGAAAACGAAATAAACCTTCCGCTCGTAAGATTGTTTTTTATTCTGACTCTTGCCTTTGTTTTTTTAACGGTTTTATTTGCATTTTTAAGGAAAAAGGCAGCGGCGGTTGTATTTTTAATTTTTGCAGCAGTTTTTATTGTTTTTAGTTCTGTTGCGGGAAACAAAATAGCCGACGAATATGCAGTTTTTGCCGGCGGAAATATTATGCCTGTTCCGGAAGATGCAAGTTCAGCTGTTCATAAAACTGAAGGCGGTTTAAGGGTAAAAATTGTAGAAAAAACCGGCGACTGGTTTTACATAACAGCAAACGACGTTAACGGCTGGACAAAAAAAGAAAATATATACGAGATAAAATAATGCGAGGTTTATATGGATTTTGGAGATATTTTAGAGCAGTGGTCGCAAAGTCAAAAAACAAATTCAACAAAAAATAACGTACAAAAGCAGCCAGGCCAGGTTAGTCATAAAAAAGCGAATGCACCAACAGCAGAAGAAAAAGCATTGATTGCACAGGGCTATAAAAAAACAGCCCGCGGGCAGATGGAAGAAGATGCAAAAAAAACAGTAAATCCAATGGAATTGTGGCTGCGCCGTTATGGAACAATAGACAAAGACCTGCTTAACGAAGAAAGCGAAGAATCCGGCAGAATGGAAAGCCGTGAATATTTAAAAAACATGAGGGCAGAAGCCAGAATTGACCTGCACGGATTTACCCGCGACGAAGCCTGGGCAAAGCTCGAAAGTTTTATAAATGATTGTCTCAGGCGGAATTTAAAAAAGGTAGAAATCGTACACGGAAAAGGCATTCACAGTCACGGAAGCGATCCTGTTTTAGGGCAGATGGTCCGCACATTTATAGAACAGAACAAACACTGTGGAATAAGCGGACACAACGACAAAAATCACGGCGGCTCAGGCGCAACCTGGGTCCTGTTAAAATAAATAGACACGTGCCTCTAAAAAAGTGTTTTTATGTTGTAACCCGTTCAAAAAATGATTATTTTTATTTTATAAGGATTTTAGGTCTGGGCGCATCTGTTGCTGTTCAGCAACAGACCGGGCTATTCATGGCTACGGCGTCTGCCGCGCCTCCGGTGCTGTGCACCGCGCTGCGCGCGCCATTACTATCCCTTGCGCTTACGGATGACAGCATTAATTAAGACGAGAATTTAAAACAAAGGAACATACATTGGAAGATTTATACGAAACATTGGGCGTTCAAAAGAACGCAACTCAGGAAGAAATAAAATCAGCATACCGTAAACTTGCAATGAAGTATCATCCGGACAGAAATCCAGGAGATAAAGCTGCCGAAGAAAAATTTAAAAACATTACGGCAGCTTACGATGTCCTGGGCGACGAAACAAAGCGCAGAAACTACGACAGCTTTGGTTCAGCATCTTTCGGACAGCAGCAGTATAATCAGTCGTATAATCCGTGGGGAGCTTACGGATTTGGCGGTTCTGGCGGCGGCAATTCTCAGCAGGATGATCCGTTCTGGCAGTGGACAAACTATGGAAATCAGAATTCTTCAAACGGAGAACGACGTACATATTATTACAGGTACGAAGATCCAAAGAAAAACTATTCACGCGGGGACTGGTTTGGAGAACTTTTGCGCAGCGTTGCCATTTTCTTAGTTTCTCTCGCTTTTATGCGTTACAGTTTTATTATTTTACCGATTGGACCGATTCTGTGTCTGGCAGGTATTGTAAAAGGCTTTACTGGAGCTGCAAAAAGTCTGCGCGGTATTTTTACGCCAAAACCTAAGCAGTAATTTAATAGTAGAAACTGGTGAAAAAAAATCCTGCGGTTTTCGCAGGATTTTTTTGTATCTTAGCGTTCGCGGAAAATTATACGACCGCGGTTTAAATCGTATGGAGAGAGAGCAACTTTTACACTGTCGCCCGGAACAATTTTAATGTAATGCTTGCGCATTTTACCAGAAAGATGTGCCATGATTACGTGTCCGCCATTCTTTAATTCAACACGGAACATAGTATTTGGCAATGCCTCTTTTACAACTCCTTCAACTTCTATAGCTTCTTCTTTAGCCACAATTCCTCCAAAAAAAGTTTGCCTTTTTGTAAGTTCTTTATTATATTTATTATCTACTTATAAAAAATCTTGTCAACGGGAGTACGGCTATGGAAAAAGTATTCATTGAAAAAATGAGAGAGAAATTAACTGAACAGAAAAACACAATTCTTGGATCTCTTGCTGCACAAAGTGAAGATTATAAAAAAATTGTTGAAGGCGGCGAATCTGGAGACGAAATAGATGTTGCATCTGACGTTGTTGACGGTCGTTTGCTTGAATCTTTGGGAACACAGGACTCAAACCGCCTGCAGATGATAAACAACGCTCTTGACCGCATTAAGCAGGGATCTTATGGCCGCTGTTTAATGTGCAAGGAAGAAATTCCTCAGGAACGCCTCGAAGCAATTCCTTACGCATTTTTGTGCATTGACTGTCAGACAAAAAATGAGCGTCAGAACCGCTAGTTTTTAAATCCTGTAAGTTACAATGTTTTTATTGTCCGGATATGCAAGTTCTGTATATCCGGCTTTTTTTGCCAGTTCTAAGGCAAGTTCAAACCTGCCGTCTAAATTTTCTGCACTGTGAGAATCCGAACTCAACATAACAGGCACATTTCTTTCGTGTAAAAGCGTTAAAAAATAGAGTGAAGGGTAGGGAGTGTTCATATAACCGCGGGTTATTCCGCCGGTGTTTATTTCTGCAATTACTCCGCTTTTTTTTATTGAATCTGCCGTAAGTTTTAACTGTTCTTTGTACCAGAATTCATCTTCCTTAAAAAATGGTGATTTTTCGTTGAATTTCCGCACTAAATCCGGATGTCCGATAATCGAAAAACTGCATTTAGAGAGCATTTCGCGCTGAGTTTCAAAATAATGGCAGATCATTTTTTTTACGCTGCCGTTGTAAAGAGTTTTTATTAATTCAAAAAGTTTTTCTGCGCTCCAGTCAACCGGCGTTGTTTTTTCTGCACAGTCTTCGCCATTGTATAGATAATGCACAGAGCCGATTAAAAATTCCGGTTCAAATTCTTTGTAAGTGTCAAAATCGGGATAGCAAAATCCTTCTATGTAATCTGCTTCAAATCCGTATTTTATTTCGATTTTGTCTGCATATTTTTGTTTTAAGCGTAGAATTTCGTTTCTGTAAGATTCAAATTCTCCTCGTTTTATGCTGTCTCCAAAAGGAAAAGGCCAGGTTGAATGGCTGGAAAATCCTAAAATCTTAAAACCCTTTTGAATTGCAGAAAGCACGTTTTGTTCCAGTGTACTTTTGCCGTCGCAAAATGTTGAATGAGTGTGAAAATTTATTTTGGGTGGAAGTTTTTCGTTATTCATTTTTATTCTCCGTTAAGAGTGTTCGTTTTCTTTTATAAATTTCTGAACAAGTTTTTTAAATTGGTCGTATTCGTGCCTGAATTCTTCTAAATTGAACTGACAGCCGGGAATATCCGCTGCTTTTGCCGATAGATTCAATCTTTTTCCGTATTCTGCAAGTTTTTTTGCGCTTACCGTTCCTGAACTTCCGCTTAAAGAATGCCCGATTCTCCTTAAAACTTCAAAATCCTGTGCCTTTATGGCGCGTTCTGTCTGTTCAATAAAAGAATCGGTTTGTTCTATGTAGGTTTTTAAAATAAGGCAGGCTGCGTTTGTGTCGCCGCTTACTGTGTCCAAAAAATCTTCTTTGTCCCAGGGCTGGTCAGAGTTTATTGTGTCAAATTCCAGCGTGGTTACAGCACTCAAAAAAGGAAGTTCCATAATCGGCTGCCAGGTGTCGAGAAGTTTTCGAATCGTTTCTCTTTTAAAAGGCTTTACGATTATGTCGTTGATTCCTGTTTTTTTGTAAGCTTCAAAATCGTCTTTGTCGTTATTTGCCGTGCAGGCAATGATTATTCCCTTGTAACCGTTTTTGCGGATTTCGGAAGTTGCTTCGATTCCGTTTTTTACAGGCATCTGAATGTCCATAAAAATTAAATCCATTTCAGGCGTTTTTTGAATCTGTTCAACTGCCTGCTGCCCGTCTTCTGCCAGGAAAACATCTGCGCCAAACTTTCTTAAGAATGTTTCGAGCAGTTTTCTGTTTACCGGATGATCTTCTGCAACAAGAATTTTTTTGCCTTTCGCGATTGAAGATTCATCAACTGTTTCGAGGGCTGCAATTGAATCGTCGTCGGCAAGTTCAAGTTCGTCTATGCTGTCGTTTTTGTCGTGTAAGGATTCATAAAGAAGGTCAAAAACTTTTTTCCGCTTAAAAGGCTTGTAAAGATAACCTTTAAACCAGTTGAGCATTTTCATTTTTGCTTCGCTTTTCATCTGTCCTTCAGGGACAAGAAGATAAAGCGACGGAATATTTTTTATTTCTTTTTTGTTCTGAATGTCGTTTGCTAGATGCCAGCCGTCAATAAAAGGCATGAGCATATCAATAAAGGCAATTGTAAAAGGTTCTCCGCTTTTTTCTGCCTGGATAAGGAATTCAACTGCATTCTGAGACGAAGAAGCAGTTTTTATGTTTTTAATTCCTGCGTGGAATAAAATTTCTGCAAGTGAATTAGAAGCAAGTTCATTGTCTTCTACGATTAAAACTTTTTCGTTTTTTAAGGCACAAAGGCTGTCGGCCTTACTTAATTCTTCAAACTCAGGAGCCGGCGAAAAAGGAATGGTGAACCAGAAGCACGAACCGCCTTCTTCCGGGGAATTAACTCCGATTTTTCCGTTCATCAGTTTTACAAGGTTTTTGCAGATAGAAAGTCCGAGTCCTGTTCCACCGAATTTTCTGTAAGTAGAAATGTCGCCCTGATAGTAATTTGTAAAAAGTTTTGACTTCTGTTCTTCTTTTATGCCGATTCCTGTGTCGGTTATTTTAAAAAGTAAGAAATTGTCCTGCTTTTTTAATTCAATATGAACAAAACCTTTGTTTGTAAATTTTACAGCGTTTTTTAAGAGATTCAATATTATCTGCTGAATGCGCACCGGATCGCCGGTTATTATTGAAGGAACTGTAAAATCAATGTCTGTAATAATTTCCAGCCCACGGTTAAAGGCTTCGATGCTGATTAAATCTACAACCTGCTCTGTCAGTTCAACAATGTTAAAAGGAACGGATTCAAGCTTGAATTCTTTTGAACGGATTTTTGTAAAATCAAGAATATTATTTGCAAGGTCAAGCAGAACATCTGCGCTGAATTGAATCTGTCTTATGTATTCGCGCTGTTCGCTGTCCATGTTTGTTTCCTGCAAAAGTTCCACATTACCAATTATTGTCTGAATTGGAGTGCGGATTTCGTGCAGTGTGCTTGCCAGGTAACGGCTTGCTTCATCGAGGCTGTCGGCTTTATTAGATTTTTCCATTTATGATTTCGAGAGCCTTTTGCAGAATAAATTCCGGCTTCTGCGGTTTTATAAGGTAGGATTTTGCTCCTAAGTAAATTGCCTGAACGATTATGTCCTGCTTTGCAGCCTGCGAATAAACTAAGATCGGGCTTTTTACAGAACGCTGCTGAAGGTTTCGCAAAATGTCAAATCCGCTGATTCCAGGCATAAAAATGTCGAGAACAATTAAGGTGTAATTTTTTGAATTTGCGGCTGCCAGAAATTCCTGCCCGCTTGCAAAAAGTTCGCAGTTTGCGTTAAGGGATTTAAATGCAATGGAAAGAAGCTGGCGCACAACAGCGTCGTCGTCAACGATTGCAATATTGAATACGGAAGAAGTTTCCTGTTTTTTTTGTTCCGTGCCTGTTCCAGAGTCAGAAAAAAAGCGCATTTCAACAGAACCGTCGTCAGAAGTTCCCGTGTCTGTAAGAATCTGGTCAGAAATAATGTCCTGCACGGTTGAAGCAGCCCCGCCTTCTACTACGGAATTTAAAACTTCGTTTAAGCTTGAAACAACTTCGATTCCAAAATATTCAGTGTGGCCTGCAATAAATTCTTTTGCAAACTCGTCGAGCGAAAGAACTTTTACGTTTTTGCGTTCAATCCGTTTGTCTGCAAGAATGTTGTCAAAAAGAAGTTCAAGATTGGAACCGTCTACAAAACTTAAAGAAAGGTCTGTCATCATGACAATTACCTTTGGACTGTCCAGGCGGTTTTTGTCCATAAGTTCTGTAAGTTTGTATTTTAAAAGGGACATTTTTTCGCGGTTCATGCCCTGGGCAATTTCAATAAAGATTATGTTTTTGTTAAGGTGAATTTCGAGCACGCACGGAGTAATGTCCATGGTAAAAGCAGAACGCAGAATTTGACCGATTGATTCAAAAAAAATGTCAAACTTGATTGGTTTTGTAAAATATTTTGCAACTCCAAAATGAATAAGCTGGCTTACGCGGTCTTTTTCGATATGCGGACCTGAAATAATCATTGGAATGCGCACTGTGTTCGGATTTTTTGCCTTCTGTTCAAGGAATTCAGACATGTCGTCGATTGAAGATTCAATGTCGAGAATAATTAAATCCGGCAGAATTGACGACATTTTTATTACGGCGTCGCGGTGGCCCTGGGCTGTTTCAACGGCAATGTTTTCTTCAGTCAGTTTTTCTTTTAAAAATTCCCGGAACATTGGGGAAGCATCAATAATTAAAACCTGCTTTTTTGGAAGTTGTGCCATACCTAATTTTAGAATAATGTAAAGGACTTTTCAACGACGATTTTATTGGAAGAAAGGAATTTTAAATTGCTCGGGCTTATAAAAAAAATGTTAAAAGTATTCTTCCGTTTTTTGTTTGTGCTAGAATAACTGACATGAAAATTGCTGTATTTTTAGCTCCTGGCTTTGAAGAAATCGAAGCTTTTACTGTTGTTGACTATTTAAGAAGGGCTGGACAAAACGTTGTAACTGTAAGCGTACCGGAAGACGGTTGTCCTGTAGAAGAAGTTATCGTAAAAGGAAGCCACAATATAACCGTAACGGCTGACCTTTTGTTAAAGGACTTTATAAAAAGCACGGAAACTGCTTTTCCGGATGCAATTTATTTTCCGGGTGGAATGCCTGGCGCAAAAAATCTTGCAGACAACCAGTTTCTGTTCAACTTTACGATAAAAATGGCCCGCAGCGGCAGAATTGTTGCTGCAATGTGTGCTTCTCCTGCCGTTGTTCTTGCTCATACAGGAATTCTTACCAACCGCAGATGGACATGCTACCCTGGAATGGAAGCGCAGCTTGCAAAGTGGTGCGGAAGTGAATTAAAGGCAAACGAATTAACTGAAAATTCAACACATATAAAGAATGTTCCTCTTGTCCTGGATAACAATGTGTTAACCGGAAGAGGCCCTGGAACTGCCGAACAGTTTGCAATGAAGTTTGTAGAAATGTGTGCCGGTGAAGAAGTAGCCCGGAAAATCCACGACGACAGTTGCCAGCGTTAGCACGACCTCCTGTCGTGGCCACAAATTGTATTTCAATAAAATACGGGGCGTTGCGGGGTGTCCCCGCTGGGTGGGGTAGCGTAAAACAAAAAGCCAGTCCATTTTTGGGCTGGCTTTTTGTTTGCAGCGAGGGGCGGGGCTCCGCCCCCACTTTTATAAAATCTCAAAAACTACGGGCGAACGATGATGTCTGCAAGTTCAGGATGCTTTTCGAGTTCCTTTACGAGAGCAGCTTCGCGAGCCTTGTTTCTGTATGAAGGATCCTGGAAAGAATACTTGAAGTTTGTGTGAACATCGTATGTTCCGTTCATGATTGCAAAAGCGTCTTCTGTCATTACAAGTTCTTCGTCTGTTGGAATAACGAAAACCTTTACTTTTGAATCATCTGTAGAAATGCATGTTTCTGCGTTGCCTGTGTTTGCAAGTTCGTTCTTTTTAGGATCGATTTTTACGCCCATCCATTCAAGACCTTCGAGAGCACGGCCACGGATCATTGCTGAGTGTTCGCCAACGCCTGCTGTGTAAACGATTGCGTCAACTGGTCCGATTGCTGCCATGTAAGCGCCAAAGTATTTCTTAAGGCGGTAAACTTCCATGTCAACTGCGAGCTGTGCATCTGCATTGCCTTTTTCTGCAGCATCTGCAATGTCGCGGCGGTCAGAAGAAAGACCTGTAAGACCGAGAAGACCAGACTTTTTGTTCATTGCTGTGTCCATTTCGTCTGCGCTCATTCCTGTCTGTCTCATGATATAGAATGGAAGAGCAGGGTCCATGTCTCCTGTGCGGGTTCCCATTACGAGACCTTCGAGAGGAGTAATACCCATTGATGTATCAAAACAGCATCCGTTCTTAACAGCACACATAGAAGCACCGTTACCAACGTGAGCAATGATTACATTTGTGTCTTTTGGTTCTTTGTGCAAAAGAACAGAAGCGCGCTTTGCTGTATAAAGGAAAGAAGTTCCGTGGAAACCGTAGCGGCGTGCTGCGTATTTTTCGTACCATTCTTTTGGAACAGCGTAGCGGTAGCTTGCTGGTGGCATTGTCTGGTGCCATGCTGTGTCCATAACTGCAACGTGTGGAACGTCTGGAAGAACTTTCTGAGCAGCTTCAATACCCATAATGTTTGCAGGCATGTGGAGAGGTCCGAGACCAATTACAGAGCGGAATGTGTCCAGAACTTCCGGAGTAACTTTTACAGACTTTGTAAATTTGTCTCCGCCATGGAGTACGCGGTGACCAACAGCTCCAATAACGCTCATGTCAGCAATAACGCCGTGATCTTTGTCTGTGATAGCTTCAAGAATAAGTTCGATAGCTTCTTTGTGTGTCGGACAAGGGCTTTCCTTTACAAATTTGTCCTTTCCCTTTGGCTTGTGAGTAATAACTGAGCCAGGAGCAGTAACGCGTTCAACAACGCCTGTAGCTAAAACATCTTTGTTGTCCCAGTCATAAACCTGATACTTTGCTGATGATGAACCGCAGTTCAAAGTCAAAATAACCATCGTATTTCCTCGTAAAAATATAAAAAATAAAATATCACAGATTATAATGACGTGAAAAATTTTATTCAATTAGTGTGATTTTAAAAACAAAATTTTGATTTTTTAAGGAGCCAGAAAAGCTGCGCTGTGCGGACAGTCTCTGCCGGCTTTCCGCAGTTCCGCTGACCGCTTCATTGTCCTGACATCCTGTCAGGCAACAAATGCTTTTGCATTTCTTGCGGTCTGCCGTCCTTATGTGCCATCCGTGGCACCGTGCACAGACAAATAAATATTTTGTTTAGCAAAAAAATAATGTCAGGACAACGCCTTCGGCGCTGCTGCAATCCGGGCTGGATCTTTGTAAATCTCTACAGAGTTTATTGTTGATTGAGTGCTATGTTTTGTGGAATTTGTGTCTGTGCCTGCATAAAATAAATGCTCTTAAACGGATGAATGTCTAAGGCGTTTGTGTACCAGCCGCCAATCTGCTCCAGGTTTATTGCATGCAGACTGATTGAATGGCTTATCGGCAGGATAACTGCATCATCTAAAAGAATCTGCTCGGCCTGTCCTAAGAGTTTATAGCGTTCTGCAGCATCTGTTTCGTTGTCTGCAAGGTTTAATGTCTGAGAGAATTTTTCGTTTTTCCATTCGCTCTGGTTTAAAGTTGAGCCTTCGCGGAACAGTTCAAGAAATGCGAGAGGATCTGCAAAATCCCCGATCCACGAATAACTGAACATATCGTATTTTAAATGCGGAATACTCGAAAGATATCGTTCATCAGAAATCTTAAAAGGCACAAGTTCAACTCCAAGTGGTTCCCAGGCGTCGTGTAAAATCTGTGCAAGATTTTTCATGTATTCTGTGTCTGTAATTCCAAATGTCAGTTCAAGTTTTTTGTCCTGTTCAATTCCTGCCGTTTTGCGGGCCTGAACCATCATATCCAGGGCTTCATCTTCGTTGTAATATTCAAGTCCTTCAACTTCCGGATAGCCTGAAAGCGGGTAGACAAGGGTCGTTGCGTTTATTAGGTTTCCTTTGCGCAAAGCGTCCCATGGAACAGCCATTAAAAGAGCATTGCGTAATTCTGCATTGTTCCAGAGCGGGTTTCTGCATGTAAAGAAAAGATATGTTGTTCCAAAGATTGCGCTGATTCTGATTGAATTTTTATTAAGCAGAAGGTTTGTATCAACTGCCGACATTGCCCAGTCTGTGCGGCCCGTGTTAAAAAGCCAGGCATTTTCTTTTGAATCATTCGAAAAGTTTATTTCAATATGTTCAAGGGCAATATTGCCTTTGTCCCAGTATTCTTTATTTTTCAAAAGAACCAGCTTTTTTTCGTCTTTAGATTCAACCGTATAGGCTCCGGAAAAAACATTTTCGTCTTTATTTACTACAGAAAAAGCGTGGTGGCACAAAAGCCGCGGCAAGTGAGCTGCCGGAGTGTTGAGTGTAACCGTTAAAGTCTGTCCCTTTGCCTTTAAGCCGACCTGGGTTTCGTCTATAAGTCCTGAGCGGTATTCTTTTATGCCTTTTATGCAGTCAAGTAAAGAAGCGTAAGGAGCAGCAGGAGTTTTCTGGAGGCGAAGCCAGCTGTCAATAACATCTTCTGCAGTAATTAGCGTTCCGTCGCTGAATTTTGCGTCCTGGCGGAGAGTAAAAGTCCAGCGTTTCTTGTCGCGTGAAATTCTATAGGAAGCAGCAATTGCAGGAACCGGGTCTAAAGTTTTTGGATCGTAGCAGAAAAGTCCTTCCTGCAGGGAATTTATAAACTGGGCTTCGTTTGTATAGCTTGAAGTATGCGGATTTAAATCGAGGGGGCTTTCAATCGCAGAAATTACAAGTGTGCGCTGAAGCTGCGGGTCAAAAAGCGGCTGCTGAGTGCCTTTGTTCTCTTCTTCATTTTCTAAATCTAAAATGTTTTCTGTTTCGTCGTAATCATCTGCAAAGACAGGTTCTGTAAAAGCTGCAAATGCAAAAAGTGCAAGGGCAGCAGTTACAAAAAATGCATTTTTTTTAATCATTTTTAATTCCTAGCTTTCTTAACTGAGCTTCTTCTTCTACGTAGGCTGTATATTCTGAGCGGTGCTGGTTTGCCTTTACTACAGAATTTTTTAAGGCTGTAATTTCCATTTTTAAGCCCTTGATTTTTGTTCTGTTGGAAGGATTTGGCGCACTTTTAAAGAATTCGTCCAGGCCGTTCATTATCTTTAACATGTGGTTGCATTCAGAAATCTGCTGGTTTACGTATTCTAAAATTTTGTCTTCGCTCATTCTGCTCAATTTTTCGTAAATCGGAGCCTTGCGGACTCCTGCAGAAGAATAGCGTCTTGCGCGTAAGTCAAGTTCGTTCAAAAACTGAAGGTAATTCACTTTTTCGTGAACGCTTGTGTCTGTTGTAGGGTCGTTTACTGTAATCTGATAGTAAACAGGTTTTTCTTCTATATTAAAAGCCTTACGAAGTGCTTTTTTAAATTTCTGCCAGAAAGAATTGTGTTCACTTTCTAAAACTTCGTGATTTTCTTCAATTTTTTCTTTTGCCTGCAGAATCTGCCCGGGCATTGCTCCAAAAACTCTGAGTGCAATTAAAAGAATTTCTTTTGTATCAACTTTTACTTCTTTTTCTGTCTGAACGCTGTTTTCTACTTCCAGCTTTTTTAAGAGTGCTGCCTGAAGCTGTTCTTTTTTGTCTCCCTGATCTTCTGCGATAATTTCTTCTATTAATTCATTATAAAAAGGAACCTTGCCCATTGCCTGAGGAAAAAGTTTTTTAATCTGGGCTTTTTCTTCTTCCGGATTGAGCATTGCCTTGTCATAAATAAAACCTGGATGAAGCATTACATTTTTGCGTACATTGCCTTTGTAGAATTCACGCTGAAACTCTGTAAGTGCCTTTAAGCTTTTGTTGATTGCCGTAACTGCCTTTCCTGCCTTAGAAATGCTGTCAGTAATCATGCTGTTTGTAAGGGCGTCGCCTCCCTGTTTTGCATTTAACAGAAGGGTTGCAAATGCCCTCGTATTTACGTTTGTAGAATTCAGAGAGAATGAATTCCACAGAATTGCGTTATTTAAATCGAGAAGTTTGCGGATGTTTGAAATCTGCAGGTTGGAAACAGAAAATTTATAGTAATTGCAAAGAAAGTCTAATGTATTGTCGTAATCAGAAAGGCGCATGCCCATAATCATTGAGCGTTCGTTGTCCGTAAATGGAGTATTTTCCGGCGGAACAATGTCGGAGATTTTCTTGTCGTTTTTGTACGGATCCTGAGTAATAAGGGATTTTTTTAAAAGAAAATCGTAAAGTGTTTTTTCGCATGAATGCATGAGACGATACTGTTCAAGTACGCCTGGAAGTTCCTTTGTGTCGAACCAGATGGTTTTTTCTTCAATTGCCGTAATTACTTTCTGTAAAAAATTATTCTCAGCCATATACGGTTTATTATCGGCATTTTTTCTAAAATCTACAATAGATTGAAAAATATACAGTAAATCGCTATTCTAAACAGTATTATAAAAAAGCGCGTTGTTGCGCAAAGAGGTATTTTTATGGCAGAAAATGAAAAATTACAGATTATTCGCCATTCCTGTGCACATGTTATGGCAGAAGCAATTAAACATATTTTTCCGGGAACTAAAATCGCTATTGGACCAGCAATCGAAAACGGTTTTTACTACGATTTTGATTTTCCGGCTGACCATAAAATCACCGAAGACGATTTTGCAGCAGTTGAAAAAGAAATGCGCAAGATTATTGCAACTGGAGCTCAGTTTGTAAGAAAAGAAGTTTCTAAGGAAGAAGCTTTAAAGATTTTTGCAGACGAGCCTTACAAGGTTGAACTTATTAACGATTTACCGGCAGATGCAGTAATTTCTACTTACGAACAGGACGGATACATTGATCTTTGCCGTGGTCCACACGTTGAATCTACAAAAGAAATCAACGCCCAGGCTTTTAAATTGCAGAAACTTGCAGGAGCTTACTGGCGCGGAGATTCTGAACGTCCGATGCTTACCCGTGTTTATGCACTTTGTTTTGAAAAACCAAACGATTTAAAAGAATATCTTGAAATGCTTGCAGAAGCAGAAAAACGCGATCACCGCAAGCTTGGTGTAGAAATGGATTTATTCCATCTCGAAGCAGAAGACCCTGGTCAGATTTTCTGGCATCCGAACGGTTGGACAATTTACACAGTTATTCAGGATTATATGCGCAAAATGGTAAAGCGCGACGGTTACCAGGAAGTAAATACTCCTGCAATCATGCCGCGTACTCTCTGGGAACGTTCAGGACACTGGGGACATTACCAGCGCAATATGTTTATTACAGAATCAGAAAAAAGACTTTTTGCAATCAAACCGATGAACTGCCCTGGTGCCCTCGAAATCTTTAAGAGCCGCCTTAGAACTTACAAAGACCTTCCAATGCGCCTGGCAGAATTTGGCCACGACGTAAGAAATGAACCTTCAGGAACCCTGCACGGAATTATGCGTGTGCGTGGCTTTGTTCAGGACGACGCCCACATTATCTGTACAGAAGATCAGGTTGCTGCAGAAGTTGCAAAATTCTGCAAGCTGTTAAAACGGGTTTACCACGACTTTGGATTTGACGACCTTGTTGTAAAATTTTCTACAATGCCGGAAGACCACGTTGGCGACCTTGCGACCTGGGAACGTGCAGAAAAAGCACTTTCTGATGCATGCCACGAAGCCGGATTGAATTATGAAGTTCAGCCGGGAGAAGGCGCATTCTATGGTCCAAAACTTGAATTTAAACTTTATGACTGTCTCGGTCGTGAATGGCAGTGCGGAACAATCCAGGCAGACTTCCAGCTGCCTTCGGCAGAACGCCTCGACGCAACTTATATCGGAAGCGACAACCAGAAACATCATCCTGTAATGCTGCACCGCGCAATCCTGGGTTCTCTTGAACGCTTCCTTGGAATTCTGATCGAAAACTTTGCAGGAAACTTCCCGACATGGCTTGCTTTTGAACAGGCAGCAGTTGTTCCTGTTAAGAATGAATTTGACGACTATGCAAAAGAAGTAAACGAAGCTTTGCTGAATGCAGACATCCGCTCAAATGCCTATGTTTCAGACGAAAATATGAGGCAGAAGATTAAGATGATTACAAAGGAACACAAAACTCCGTACATCCTCGTAGTCGGCGAAAACGAAAAGAACGAAAAAACAGTAAGCGTAAGATTCCGCCAGAACAGTGGACTTGAACAGAAAACAATGAAGCTGGAAGACTTTATTGCCTACGTTCAGGACAAAGTAAATAACCGTGGAGTAGGAATCTAGTCCTCAGGATTTTTGAAAAACGACCGGATGTCAGTGTTTTTATAAAATGTGACATCCGGTCTTTTTTTT